>JANOZI010000670.1:0-2732 GCA_031429375.1 Acidobacteriota bacterium
CGCCGCCCGTGGGCCCGCCCGAGTCGATGGGCTTGAGAATCAAATCGTCGGAGCCGCCATGATTCAGTCGCTGCTTGATGATCATGTCGGTGCCGAACGTCCGCTCGGCGAGCAGGAACTTGCCATCAGGCGAATACGCCAGCGAGTTCCAGACGTAGCCGTCGGTCGTGAGCCGGCTCACCTTGCCGTCGGTGGTGACGGTGTAGATGTCGGGGTGTTCGTAACCCTGCTCGTTTTTCCAGCCTTCGTCAGCGGTGAACGCGACGGCGGTGCCGTGGGGATGCCAGGCGACGTTCGCCGGGCGCATGCCGAGCGCCGTGATCGCTTTCGGCGTGCCGCCATCGACTGCGGCGATCGTGATCTCGGCGGCGGGCCTCAGGCGCGGATCCGGCGTGGGATAGTCCTGGCCATCCTGCTGGAAGCGCATCCAGTCGAAGGTGCGGCCCTTGAACCGATCGGCATGACGCTTCTCGAAGTCGGTCGCCGCGGCGGCCACCGGCGTGGGTCGCGCGCCGTCTTTGGCCTGCGCGATCCATTTGCCATCGGCGCTCGTGACGCCCGTGGGTGGGGCGGCGAGTTCAGAGGGCGTCGCGGTTGGCGCATCGATCGCGACCTTGAATCGCGTGCCGCTCGCGCGAGGGGCCCGCGTCTCTTGTGGCCCGCCGATGAAAATGGCGCTCGGCACTCGCGCGGCCAGCGTGTACGACAGCTCGTTATCGTCGGTCCATCGCGGGCCGGCCACGTTGCCGCCCGCGTGCATGATGCGGCGCGCTGTGCCCGAGCCATCCGCGTTGACCACGTAGGTCTCGGTCGACGTGGTGTTGTCTTCTTCGATCCTCGTCGAGAGCGAATACGCGACCCATTGGCCGTTGGGCGAAATCTGCGCATCACCGATCGTCTTGATGCGGTAGTAATCCTCGATCGCCAGCGCGCGCCTGGGCGCCTGGCCGGAGAGCGAGGTGGCGAGGAGTAACGAGGCAACGGCGACGGTGACTACGTTTTTCATATCAACCTCTATTGGCGGAACTTCCACCTTCGCGCTTTGCGCTACGGCGGACGCCGTCGAACCATGCGCGAACTCTAATACCAATTGGCCGCCGCCGTCACCTCAACCGGCAGTCGTAGGGCACCGCTTCAAACAATCGTAGGGCACCCCTTTACACAATCGTAGGGCACCCTTGAAACCATCGTAGGGCACCCCTTCATGGGGTGCCAGGGCAGGGTGGTACACTGCCCGGCTGATGAAGGTCAATACGCCGGGCCAGGTGCTGTTCGCCAGCTTGATCGGGACCACGATCGAGTTTTTTGACTTTTATATCTACGCCACCGCAGCTGTGCTCGTGTTTCCCAGGCTGTTCTTCCCTTCTACCGACCCGGCTGCGGCCACCCTCGCCTCGCTGGCCACGTTTGCGATCGCCTTCATCGCCCGGCCGATCGGCTCGGTGTTGTTCGGTCATTTCGGCGACCGCATCGGCCGCAAAGCCACGCTCGTCGCAGCGCTCATGACAATGGGGATTTCGACCGTGCTGATTGGGGTGTTGCCGACCTACGCCACGATCGGCTTCGCCGCGCCCCTGCTGCTGGCGCTGTGCCGGTTCGGTCAGGGCATCGGCCTCGGCGGCGAATGGGGCGGCGCGGTGCTGCTGGCGACCGAGAACGCGCCGCCGGGCAAGCGCGCGTGGTACGGGATGTTCCCGCAGCTTGGCGCGCCCATCGGCTTCCTGTTTTCGGGCAGCACATTCCTGTTGCTCTCACGCTTCCTGACCGACGAGCAGTTCTTCAATTTCGGGTGGCGCATTCCGTTCCTCGCCAGCGCCGTGCTGGTCGCGCTCGGGCTGTACGTGCGGCTGACGATCAGCGAGACGCCGATCTTCGCGGCAGCGGTGAACCGCAATGCGCGCGTCAAGATTCCCGTGGTCGAAGTGTTCCGGCACCACTCGCTCGCACTCGTGCTCGGCGTGCTGATCTCGATCGTGGCCTATGCGCTCTTCTACTTGATGTCGGTGTTCACGCTGTCGTGGGGCACCACGGCGCTCGGCTACACGCGCACGCAGTTCCTGATGATGCAGCTCGTCGGCATCCTGTTCTTCGCCGCCACCATTCCGTTCGCCGGCAGGGTCGCTGAACACGGCCGCCGGAAAGCGATGATCTGGATGACCGCCCTCGCGATGGGGTTCGGCCTCGTCATGCCGGCGCTCTTTGCATCGGGAACCATTGGCGCGCTGACGATGCTCGCCCTCGGCTTCGGCCTCACCGGGTTGGTCTACGGCCCGCTCGGCACGGTGCTCTCGGAGATGTTTCCGACCTCCGTGCGCTACACCGGCAGCTCGATCGCGTTCAACGTGGCAGGGATCTTCGGCGCCACGTTGTCGTCGTACGCGGCGACGTGGCTGGCGCAGAATTACGGCCTCAGCTATGTCGGGTATTACCTCTCAGGCGTGGCGACGGTTTCTCTGCTCGGGCTCCTCGCCAGCAAAGAAACGAAGGACGAAGACATGCGCGCCTGACTGATCCTTGTCGGGAAGGCACTTGTTGACGGGATTGCACATCTTGACGCGAAGGTGATCCTTGCCGGGATCTCGCTCAGCAGGATCCCGGCCACCAGTTTGATCGCGTCACCCTTCTAATCATTATTCAGCGCGAAGCGGCGTAGCGCCGTTCCTGTGGGACAAAAAAATGGCGGCCGCAGGGTTCGCTTGTCGATCTAAACGATCCAGGTTCGACGTGTAAGT
>JANOZI010000671.1:0-2343 GCA_031429375.1 Acidobacteriota bacterium
TGACCGGCTGAACATCGCCGGCGTCGAGCTCAGGATTCACCACCCGCCCCCGCCCGACTGGGAGCGCCAGAAGGTCCGCAATGACGACTCGCTGGTGATCGAGCTGCGCTACGGACAGGTCTCGATGCTGCTGACCGGCGATATCGGCCGGGAAGTGGAGCAGGCGCTCATCCCGACGCTGGACCTGTTACCGATCGTCGTCTTGAAGTCGCCGCACCACGGCAGCGGCACCTCGAGCTCCAAAGAGCTTGTCGAGGCGATCACGCCGAGGGTCGTCGTGATCAGCTGCGGCCGCGGCAACCCCTACGGCCATCCGGTCCCGTATGTGTTGGATCGTTACCGAGCCGTCAACGCGGAGATCTTCAGAACGGATCAGGACGGGCAAATCGAAATCACGACAGACGGGGTGCGACTGAAGCTTGCAACGTTCACTGGCCGCTCAGTCGAAATTCATTAGGTCGTGTTCTTCGTGATCTTCGTGGCTAACGTTCTTTTGGCTTGTTGCCAGTGTGCTTCGAGCTGTTCCAGCGATAAGTCTCGCAGTCTCTGCCCGGCGTCGGTGACCTGCCGCTCGACGTCATCGAACCTTCGCTGGAACTTGTCGTTCGCGATCCGCAGCGCCGCTTCGGGTTCGATGCCCATCTTCCTCGCGAGGTTCGCGACCGCGAACAGCAGATCGCCCAGCTCTTCTTCCGCTTCGGCGGACGACGCGCCCTGCTGCGCGACCGCTTGCCGCAGCTCGCGCGCTTCTTCGTCGATCTTGTCGAGCACGTCCTCCGCCTTCACCCAGTCGAAGCCGACGGTGGCGGCGCGGGTGCTGAGCTCGTAAGCTCTGAGCAGCGACGGCATCGAGCGTGGCACGCCGCTCAGCACCGTCGTATTGCCGGCGGGCGCGTCCTTGCGCTCCTTCGCCTTGATGTCCTCCCACTGCTCCTTGACCTGGCCCGGGTTGAGCGCGGCGGCGCCGTCCGTGGCGAACACGTGGGGATGCCGCCGGATCAGCTTGTCCGACACCGCCTTGATCGAGTCGGCGATCGTGAACCGGCCCTCCTCCTCGCAGATCTGCGCGAGGAACACCGCTTCGAACAGGAAATCGCCGAGCTCGGCCGCGAGCGCGTCGTCATCGCCGCGGTCGAGCGCGTCGAGCAGCTCGTAGGTTTCCTCGAGCACGAACGGCCGCAGCGTCCGCACCGTCTGCTGGCGATCCCACGCGCAGCCCCCGGGCGAGCGCAGCGTCCGCATGATTCCCACCAGCTGTTCAAAACGCGCTCCGGCCAGTTCGCTCATCCGCGTATGCTAGCATTCGATCTTTTGATGAAGGCGCACGTCACCATCCTGGGCAGCGGCACTTCGCACGGCGTGCCGATGATCGGCTGCGGGTGCGCGGTGTGCCGCTCGCCGGATCCGCGCGACACGCGCACCCGGCCCTCGATTTTCGTCGATGTCGAAGACGGCCCGAAGATTCTCGTCGACACCTCGACCGATCTGCGCGAACAGGCGTTGAAGCAGGGCGTCGGCCGCGTCGACGCGATCGTGTTCACGCACAGCCACGCCGATCACATCATGGGGCTGGACGATTCGCGCCGCTTCAGCCAGATGCAGAAGGGCCCGATTCCCTGTTACGCCGACGCCGCCACCTGCGAGGGCCTGCGGCGCACGTTCTTCTACGTGTTCGACCCGGCGACCGACAAGGGCGGCGGGCTGCCGCAGATTCAGCTCAACACCATCACCGGCCCGTTCAGCATCGGCGCCGTCGGCCTGCAGCCGGTGCCGCTGCTGCACGGCTCGAGGGAGATTCTCGGCTTTCGCTTCGGCAACTTCGCGTACCTCACGGATTGCAGCCGCGTGCCGGATCAATCCTGGCCGCTCATCGAGGGACTCGACATCCTCATCCTTGATGCCTTGCGCCATCGTCCGCATCCCACCCACTTCAGCGTGTCGCAAGCCCTGGAGGTGGTGGCGCGCGTCAAGCCGAAACAGACCTACTTCACGCACATCTGTCATGACCTGCCGCATGCGGAGACCAATGCCGCGCTGCCCGCGTCGGTGGAACTCGCATATGATGGCCTGCGGTTGACCATCGAAGCGCGCGCGGCATGGACGTAATTCACTTTCCAGACGATCCGCGCCCGGCCACGTGGCGCCAGCCCGTGCTCGCGCTCGGCAACTTCGACGGGCTGCACCGCGGCCACATGAAGATCATCGATCGCGTGCGCCGCCGTGCCGGAGAACGCGGCGGGACGCCGGCCGCGATGACCTTCGATCCGCACCCGCCACGCGTGCTCAGGCCCGACAAGGCGCCCCCGCTCCTGATGTCGAAGGAGCAGAAGATCGAGGCGCTCG
>JANOZI010000672.1:0-2844 GCA_031429375.1 Acidobacteriota bacterium
ATGCCGTTGAACGAAGCCGCGCCCGCGCGCGAGATTTCGCACTCGGCCGGCTTTCTCAGCGGCACGGCGCCGGCGGCGGCAACCGGCAGCAGCGGGCGGCAATACGTTCTGGCCATTGCGGCCGCGGTTCTGTTCGTCGGACTGGCAGGGGGCCTTTTCTGGATGATGTCGGGACCGCGCGGCACCACGGCGGTCGCGGTCGGACCGAACATGCCGCTCGAGCTCGTGTCATTGCGACACGACCGGCAGAACACGAAACTGGCCGTCTCCGGCCTGGTGCGCAACCCGGTGACGGGCCGCCCGGTTGAACGTGTCTCGGCTGTCGTCTTCCTGTTCGATCAGCAAGGCACGTTCATTGCGAGCGCGACGGCACCGGTCGATTTCATCAAGCTCGGGGTCGGCGACGAATCGCCGTTTGTGGTGGCGCTTGATGCGCCTGCCACCGTGGCGCGCTATCGCGTGAGTTTCCGGACCGACGATGGCGTGGTGCCGCACATCGATCGGCGCGGCGGCACACCGATCGCGACCGGGGCGGAGCAGCCCGTCAGCGTGCGTTTGAAGTGATGAGGGGAACTCTTGTCGGTAACACGGAGAGCAAAATGACCACGAATAGAAGTCGGGGCCCGCTGGTTTGGGCGATCGCTGCAGGCTTGGCGCTTGCCGGCACCAGCTCGATCGCGCAGCAGCAGGATGGCTTCCGCTTCAAGAGCGGCGTCGAGCTGATCAACGTCACCGCTACCGTCACGGATCGATCGGGCCGCTTCGCCGGGCGCCTGCGCCAGGAAGACTTCGTGATCTACGAAGACAACAAGCTCGTCGAGGTCACGCACTTCAGCGCCGAACGCACGCCGGTCAGCCTCGGCATCGTGGTCGACTCGAGCGGCAGCATGCAGGGCGAGCGGTGGTCGGCGGCCGTCAATTCGGTCGATCGGTTGCTCCAGCTGATGGCGGACGAGCTCGACGAGTTTTTCCTGTACCGCTTCAGCGCCAACGCTGATCTTGTTCACGACTGGAGCGACGATCGCGATCGCCTGAGCTCGAGCATTCACCGCATTCACCCCAACGGCGGCACCGCGATGTACGACGCGGCCGCGGAAGCGGTGCCGATGGCGCAAGGGGGCAAGAACCGCAAGAAGGCAGTGGTGATCATTTCGGACGGCAACGACACCAGCAGCCGCGTCCGCGTCTCGGACGTCAAGCAGGTGGTGCGTCAGACCGAGGTGCTGGTCTATGCCATCGGCGTCGACAGCGAGGGACAACCAACCTTCCAACGTCCGACGCCGCCGATTCAGCGACAGCCGCCGCGGCTGCCGATTCCGTTTCCGTTTCCCGGTGGCCGCGGCGGGCGCGGCATCCCGATACCGCAGTGGCCGGGTAGTGGCGGAAGCGGCGGCGGTGGCGGTACCTATTCGGTTGGCGGGGCCGGCGACCGCCTGAACGTCTCGGCGCTTCGAGAGATGACCGACGACAGCGGCGGCCGTACCGAGATCGTCCGCGACTTCCGCGATCTGGATCCCGCGGTCGCAAGCATCGCCGACGAATTGAGTCAGCAGTATTACCTCGGGTACCCGAGCCCCGGACTCAAGGACGGCCGGTGGCACACCATCCGCGTCGAAGTCCGCGATCCCGCGCTGACGGTCCGCGCGCGCAAGGGCTACGTCGCCACGCCTTGATCTGAGGACAGTTTCCGCTGGCACGATACTGGCAGTTGAAGCGAGCAGGAGAGTTCACATGAAGCCCCTGTTCGCTTCCTTACTCATCACACTGCTCACAAGCACCGCAACGTTTGCCGCCCAGGAACCCCGCAAGGATCTGCAAGTCTTCAACGACGTTGCCGATCAAGTGAATCGTTATACGCAGCTAACCATCTTCGACAGCATCTCGGCCTCAGTGGATGAGGGCCGCGTCGTGCTCACCGGATGGGTCACGATGCCCTATAAGCGCGACGCCCTCGAACAGCGCGTCCGCAAGGTCGACGGCCTGATGTCGGTCGAGAACAAAATCGAGGTGCTGCCCGTCTCACTGTTCGACGACGAGCTGCGTTTCAAAATCGCGCGCGCGATTTACGGCCACTCCCTGTTCTGGAGTTACGCCTCGATGGCCAACCCGCCGATCCGCGTCGTCGTCAATCGCGGCCACGTCACGCTCGAAGGCGTGGTGCAAAGCAACGTCGAGCGCATGCTGGCGCGCTCGCTGGCGTCGGGCCTCGGCGCATTCGACGTGAAGAACGCGCTGAAGACGGATGCGGAAATGCGCGACTCGATGGAGCCGCGCCCCTCGACTTCGCTCGGGGCGCCCTGAGCCTGTCGAAGGGCGCAAGGCCGTCGACTAACGCAGGCACCCCTAAAGGGGTGCCCTATGCGGTCTTGCGGGTTTTCACGAACCAGATGGCCGCTGCAAAGGTCACGACCACAGCGGCCATCATCGCGCCAAACAGCGCGAGGGTGCGGAACAGAATCGACTCGGTTTCCATGCGGACCAGCACTTCGAGGGGGACGCCCTTGAGCCGGTCGGCCAGTGGTTGCTCCCACACCACGATGTTGCCGCGCGCGGTGCCGCCCGGTGCGTTCTCGTAGGTCACCTTGCTGGGCAGGTGCAACCGGATCGCGACGAGCTCGTCGCCATCCCACCCCACGTTTCCGACCTCCTGGCCCGAGGCGGTGAGCGCCGACTGGGCGTATTCAAGCTCGCCGTCGCGAGGCTGAAAGCGATAGCTGGACCAGGCAAACGGCGCCGCTTCCGACAGGCGGGAAATGTCGGCGACGTCGATGCGCAGGTGAACATAGCGCCGGCCCTCTCTGCGCGAGAGAGAGACACTGGCGACGTGCGAGACCGTCGTCTCGT
>JANOZI010000673.1:0-5995 GCA_031429375.1 Acidobacteriota bacterium
GTGCCCGGCTTCGATTACCGGCCGTCGCTGTTGATCGATGCGCTGGTCGCTGAGCTCGCGCCGGACCTGCTGACCAAGTACCAGGAATCGATCGCCGGCGCGCCAAGCAAGCTGAGTCTCACCGAGCTCGCCAACATGACGGTGGCTCCCGTCGTAGTAGTCCCCGTCGTCAAAAAACCCGGGGGGTAGGGGTCTGACCCCTGTGCGGCGCAGGCCTCAAGCCCTCCCGCCTTCGTTAAAGCTTCCGCCTTCGCCAAGACCAAGGCGGACAAGACGGCGGGGCAAGCAAGCTCTCAAATTCGGTGGACGGTGTAGCGCGGATCTTCCGCCTTCGCGCGAAGCGCTTCGGCGAGACCGCCGTAGCCTTGGCGGAGGCGGTTAGATCCGCGAATCGTCAAAACGCAATATTCCCCCCGGCATAGAAACGCTGATAGGTCGTATAGAGCGGCGAGCCGCGAAGCCTGAAGACGCGGTAGTCGAGCCTGATGCGCAGCGGACCCAGCAGCCGGATTTTTGCGCCGCCACCAAGGTTGATCCCGACATGCGTTTCCTCGGCATCGCCGAGCGTTTCCCGGTAGCCGCCGGCGCCGGCGGTCGCGTACAACTGAATGCCCTTGATTTCGATCGGCGTCTGCGCGAGCACGTTGCCTGAATAGGTCTTGAGCCCCGGCAACCCGTCGATGTCGTCTTCCGCGAGATCACTGAACTCGAACTCGAAGCCGACGATCAGCAGCGACAGCCCGCCGCTGAAGCCCCTGAGAAAATGGCGTTCGGGTGTGGGGGACAGGCCGAGAAACGCGGTGATGTCGGCCCGTGCGGGCCGGGCGGTACCCGCCAGGAACAGCAACGTAAGTGCGATCACGGGCGCGAGCGTGCGGTTGCGTGCGACAGGTGTCATGCCACTCTCCGCTACTATGATCTCACGGCAGCGTCGTATAGGCTGCAAGAGACAGGCCACGCCGGAAGGCACGGAATTCGCAGTCAGCGAGGTCAGTTTCGCAATAACTGTCCGGAGGAGGTTACAGATGTTTCGCCAACGCTGGATCGCAGGCGCGGCCTTGATGCTGACGTTGTCCGCCGGCCTGCAAGCCGACACGTTGATTCTTCGCAACGGGTCGCGCGTGCAGGGCGAGCTCATTGCCGTGCGAAACGGCATCATCGAATTCGAGGAGCGCAGCCGATTTGGCGCCGGCCGCACGCTGCGGCTCGATCGCGATGAGGTCGTGGGTATTGAATTCGAAACCAACCGGTCGAGCGGCAGCAACCTGACGGGCGACACGCGTCCCCCGGGCATGCGCGAGCGCCAGGTCACCGTCTCGGCCAACGTCGCGTGGGTGGATACGGGCATCGACGTGCGATCCGGGCAGACGGTCTACTTCGAGTCCACCGGCCAGGCGCGATGGGGTCGCGATCGCCGCGACGGGCCTGCCGGCGAGCGTAACTCGCCGCCCAACCCCGGCCGCCCGATGCCCAATCGCAACGCCGCCGCGCTAATCGGCAAGATCGGCGGCGAGTCGAACGATCTGTTCTTCATCGGCGACGAAACCGGCCCGGTGCGCGTCCGCGGTAATGGCCGTCTCTTCCTCGGCATCAACGATGACGTGCTGACGGATAACTCCGGTAATTTTCGAGTGGTCGTTTACTACTAACCTGCGACCACTCGCCGACGGGAAGGCGCTACTTGACGGGAAGGCAAATCTGACGGGAAGGCGCCACCTGACGGGATGCACTACTTGACGGGATCTCGCTAAGCAAGATCGAGGCAAGCACCAACTTCTTGCCATAGATCTCGCTAAGCAGGATCCCGGCAGGTATCGCTTTCCCGTCAAGAAGTGCCGTCCCGTCAAGGAGCGCGCGCCTGACAGATATCGCGCGCCTGACAGATATACTGTCAGTGATGGACTTTCGCCTTGACGAAGACCAAGCGCTCCTCAGAAAGAGCGTGCGCGAGTTTGCCGAAACCGAAATGCGTCCCCACATCATGGAGTGGGACAACGCCCAGCATTTCCCCGCCGAGTTGCTGCCCAAGCTGGCCGCGCTGGGGCTGATGGGCATCCAGTTTCCCGAGAGCGTCGGCGGCGCCGGCCTCAGTGGCGTCGACTACTGCATTTGCATCGAAGAGCTCGCGCGCGTCGATCCGAGTGTGTCGCTGTCGGTGGCGGCGCACAACGGGCTCGGCGCCTCCCACATCTCGATGTTTGCCGGCGACGCGCTCAAGGCAAAGTTTCTTCCGCCGCTTGCGAGTGGTGAGAAGCTCGCGGCCTGGGGCCTCACGGAACCCGGCTCGGGCAGCGATGCGGCCGCGATGCGCACGGCCGCCGTTCGCGACGGCGACGGGTGGGTCCTGAACGGGTCCAAGGCGTTCATCACGCACGGCACCTCCGCGCACACCATGGTCGTGATGGCCGTGACCGATCGGGCCAAGGGCAGCAAAGGCATCTCCGCCTTCGTCGTCGAGCGCGGCACGCCGGGGATGTCGGCGGGGAAGAAGGAAGACAAGCTCGGCATGCGGGCGAGCGAAACGTCCGAGGTGATTTTCCAGAGTTGCCGCATTCCCGCCTCGCAGTTGATCGGCGAGGAGGGGCAGGGCTTCATCCAGACCCTGCAGGTGCTCGATGCCGGCCGCATCGGCATTGCGGCCCTGGCGGTCGGCCTGGCGCAGGGCGCGTTCGAAGCGGCGCGCGACTATACCGCGCAGCGCAAGCAGTTCGGCCGCGCCATCGGCAGCTTCGCGTCGATCCGGGAGCGCCTGGCGGTGCACGAGTCGCACGTCGAGTCGGCGCGCCTGCTGACCTATCGCGCGGCGTGGCTGAAGGACCAGGGCCGGCGCATGACCATCGAGTCGGCGATGGCGAAATTGTTCGCGAGCGAGATTGCCGTTCGCGCGTCGGAAGACTGCGTGCAGATGCACGGCGGCTACGGGTTCGTGAAAGACTACCCGGCGGAGAAGTTCTTCCGCGACGTCAAGCTCTGCACGATTGGCGAAGGCACGAGCGAAGTGCAGCGGCTCGTGATCGCCCGGCAGTTACTGGCCGCCTGACGTGACCACCGCGCCTTCTCTGGCCGAGCGGGTTCGGTCCGGCGATGTGCGGGCCATGGCCCGCGCGATCTCACTAATCGAAGACGAAACGGCGGGCGCCGCCGCCTTGATCCGCGACATTTTCCCCCACACCGGTCGCACCTACCTGGTGGGCGTGACCGGCCCGCCCGGTGCCGGCAAGAGCACCCTGGTGGATCGGCTGATCGCCGACAGCCGCAAGGCCGGCGAGACCATCGGCGTGATCGCCGTCGACCCCACGAGCCCGTTCACCGGCGGCGCCATTCTCGGCGATCGCGTCCGCATGCAGGCCCATGCCCAGGATGACGGGGTCTTCATCCGCAGCATGGCCACGCGCGGCCACATGGGCGGGCTCGCGCGCGCGACCAGCGACGCGGCGCTGGTGCTCGATGCCGCCGGCAAGAGCGTCGTAATCATCGAAACCGTCGGCGTCGGCCAGGACGAGGTCGACATTGTCCGCACCGCCGACATCTCCATCGTCGTCCTCGTGCCCGGTACGGGCGATGACGTGCAGGCGCTCAAGGCCGGCATCATGGAGATTGCCGACATCTTCGTGGTGAACAAGTCGGATCGCGAAGGGGCCGATCGCATGGTCACCTCGATCGAGTCGAACCTCGCGCTGCAGATGTTTCCCGAGGGCGAGTGGCGGCCGCCCATCCTCAAGACCGAGGCCACGACCGGGGCCGGTGTCGCCGAGCTCTGGGCGACGATTCGCCGTTTCCGCGCGCATTCCGAAGGGACCCGCGAACGCCGCTTACGGGCCCGTAACGAGTACCGGCTGCGCGACCTGTTGACGCACCGGTTCATGGAGCACGTCGAGAAGGAGCTGCTCGGGTCGGCCGAATTCGACAAGCTGGTGGCCCGAATCGCGGCAAGAGAGATCGACCCATACACCGCCGCGTCGGATATTCTTTCCCGCGCGATGCCTGCCTCGCCAAAGCTCCGATGAAGGCGATTCTCGATCACATCGGGATCGCGGTCAGCGATCTGCCTGCCTCGCTGAAGTTCTTTCGCGACGAGCTGGGCCTGCATGTCGAGGCCAGCGAGGAGATTCGGTCGCAGAAAGTCCGCGCCCATTTTCTCTCGACCGGGTCGTCGTCTCTCGAAATGCTCGAAGCCACCGCGCCGGATTCGCCGATTGCGAGGTATCTCGACAAGCGCGGTCCCGGCATCCATCACGTGGCGCTTCGCGTGGAAGATATCGACGCGGCGCTCGCCCATTTGAAGGCGCGGGGCATCAGGCTGATCGACGAACGCCCGCGGCCCGGCGCCGAGGGCTCGATGGTCGCCTTCATACATCCGTCGGCGGCGCACGGCGTGCTGGTCGAGCTGAAACAGCCGCCGCCGCGTGTGCCGCTGTTCAAGACGCCGGTTCGACATGGGTTGGGCAGCCTCGAGCTGATCACGCTGTCGGATGGCTTCTTCCGTCTCGATGGCGGCGCGATGTTCGGTGTGGTGCCGCGAACGTTCTGGGAAAAGCGCCTGCCGCCCGACGATGCCAACCGGATCTGGCTGGGTATGCGGCCGCTGATCGTCCGCGGCGACGGCAAGACGCTGCTGATCGATGCCGGGTGCGGCGACAAGATGGACGCGAAGAGCGAGGAGATCTACAAGCTCGATCGCACCTATCATCTCGATCATTCGCTCGCCGAGGCCGGATTGTCGGCAGCCGATATCGATATCGTGCTGGCCAGCCACCTGCATTTCGATCACGTCGGCGGTTTTACCGCCCTCGGCAAAGACGGCACGGTCGTGCCGCGGTTTCCGAATGCGAAGTACTTCGCGCACCGCGGCGAGTGGGAGGAGGCGACCCATCCGCACGAGCGCAACCGCGCCAGCTACCTGCCGGAGAACTTCGTCCCGCTCAAAGACGCGGGTGTGCTCACGCTGGTGGACGAGGGGGCCGAGATCATGCCGGGTGTCAGGCTGCGGCGCTCGGGCGGCCACACCCAGAACCACCAGGTGATCATGATCGAGTCAGGCGGGCGGACGGCGGTGTTTGCCGCCGACATGTATCCCACGTCCGTGCACCTTCCGGATCCGTGGCTGATGGGCTACGACCTCTACCCGATGGACACGCTGGCGTTCAAGCGTGTGTTCGCGCGCGAGGCGCTCGAGCGCGAATACCTGGTGTTCTTCGAGCACGACCCGTCGCTCGCGGCGGGGTACTTCCGCGAGAAAGACGGCAAGCGGTTCGTCGAACGGGTGATTTAAAAGGCACAAGGAAAAAGGCAAAAAAGAGATGTCGGTCAGAATCGGAATCATCGGCGGCAGCGGCCTTTACGACATGGCCGAGCTCACCGACTGCGAACAGCAAGTGTTGACGACGCCGTTTGGCGATCCGTCGGGTCCGTACATCGTGGGGACGCTACGCGGCAAGCGCGCGGCGTTTCTGTCGCGGCACGGCGCCGGGCACCGCCTCTCGCCGTCGGATCTGAACTATCGCGCCAACATCTTCGGCATGAAGATGCTCGGCGTCGAGTGGATCATCTCGGCCAGTGCCGTCGGCAGTCTCCAGGAGCAATACCGGCCGATGGACCTGGTGTTTCCGGATCAGTTCATCGATCGCACGCGCGGGCGCATCAGCACCTTTTTCGGGCACGGACTGGTCGCGCACGTGGGCTTTGCGCATCCGCTCTCGCATCTCTTGTCGGCGTTGATGGCCGAGTGCGCGGAGCAGGCCGGGGCGCGGGTCCACCGCGGCGGCACCTACGTGTGCATGGAGGGCCCGCAGTTTTCGACCCTCGCCGAATCGAAGCTCTATCGCACGTGGGGCGCCGACATCATCGGGATGACCAACCTGCAGGAAGCCAAGCTCGCGCGCGAGGCCGAGATCGCCTACTCGACCATGGCGCTGGTGACCGACTACGACTGCTGGCATCCCGATCACGATACGGTGACGGTGGAGATGATCATCAACAACCTGACGCAGAACGC
>JANOZI010000674.1:0-3682 GCA_031429375.1 Acidobacteriota bacterium
CAGCGGAGGTCGTCTTGCCGCGGGGCGGGCGGGGCGTCTGCAAGGCAAATGACCTCGAAGGGCACCTTCTGCGTCCAGCGCGGGCAGAATCATCGCCTCGAGAACCGCGCCAGTCGAGGTATTCCGGGGCGTCATAGATTCCGCGTGGCGAGGATCTCCTTCGCGGGGCTTCGATCTCCATTGCAACTGATTCGGCGAGGAGCGTCGAGATACTGAATAGCAAATGACAGCTTTCTGTATAGCGCGTGCACGCGCTCCGTGGCCTGATTGACAAGGACGACCGGCCCGCGATGGTTGGCTAACGTTTCCGCGGTTCGCACCTGGTCCTCCCACGAAAATCCGCCTTGCGAGTACGTCGTAAACTCCACGTCGTACGGAGGATCGGCATAAATGAAATCGTCGCGCTTCAGTGCGATGTCAGAAAAGTCGCCTGTAGTGAACTCCCAGTTTGCAAATGCTTCGCGATACCCCGGGAAGTTCTTCGCATAGGTAATCGTTTTGTATTGCCCAAACGGTACGTTGAACTCGCCACGACTGTTAAACCGGCAGAGTCCGTTGTATCCGGTTCGATTCAGGAAGTAGAACAAGGCTGCAGCCTCTTGGCTGTCAGATTTTCCTTCGCTGAGAAGGGTATTGAATCGCTCGCGATGTTGATAAAACAGCCGCTCCTGATTCTCCACGCTCACGTTGATCCGAAGGCCCTTCTTTAGCCACCGGTAGAAGTTGATGACGTGTGGATTGGCGTCGTTGAGCAGTGCCCGCTTCGGCTGGAGCCCGAGTGTCACGGCCAGGCCGCCGCAGAATGGCTCAACCAGTCGTCGGTGGGAGTGGGGTTCCCACAGCGGCCGCAGGTATGGAACCTGCCATCGCTTGCCGCCAGCCCATTTCAAAGGCGGTTTCAACGGCTCGGGTGGGGCTTCGACGATAATTGGCGCGGATTGACCGACGGCGGGCATGATTGTGAAGAGTAGAGTAGCCGAGGATTTCGCTCTTTACTCGCCCCTATCCGCTGGCCGAGTCGCCTCTGCGGCGCGGTAATCGAACCGTGCTACGCTCATCTGATAGCTCGTCCGCGCGCGAAAGTGGCGGAACTGGCAGACGCGCCGGCCTTAGGAGCCGGTAGCCGCAAGGCTATGAGGGTTCGAGTCCCTCCTTTCGCATTATTCGACTCACCCTCCAGCGATCCGGTGAGTCGAATAATGTCCTGAGCGAGCAGTTGGCCGGCCGAAGGCCGGACAATTTGCGAGTCGAAGGGCATCCCAACTAAGGCCAATGAAATCAGAAATCGTCGACGTGAACGAAACGCGCCGTGACCTCACGGTGGAAGTCCCCAGCACGGTCGTGGACGAGGCCATCGGACACGCCGCCGCCAGGCTCGGACGACAGGCGCGCATCCCCGGCTTCCGGCCCGGCAAGGTGCCGGCCACGGTGGTCCGGCAGCGGTTCCGCGGCCAGATCATGCAGGACGTCGCCGAACACCTCGTGGCCCGCGCGGTCGGCGAAGCGCTGACCGAACGCGGCGTCGAGCCGATCGACACGCCCGACATCACGGACCTGGTGCTCGAAGAGGGCAAGGCCCTGACCTTCAAGGCCTCGTTCGAGGTCGTGCCGAAGTTCGATCCGGGCGACCTCGGCACGATCGAGGCGGCTCAGCCGGCGGTGACGATCGAAGACGAAGCCGTGGCACAGGCGCTCGAACGATTGCGCGAGCGCGCGGCGCGTTACGAAGCGGTCGAGACCGGCCTCGTCTCCGCCGGGCACACCGTCGTCGTCGCGCTGGAGCGCCAGGGGACCAACAAGGAAGGCGTCGCGGGAGAAATCGAAAAGCACGAGCAGGTGTCGATCGAGCTCGGCGCGCCGTCGAACCCGCCGGGCTTCGACGCCGAGATGATCGGGACGGCCGCGGGCACGACCAAGTCGTTCGTGCTGACGTATCCCGACGACTACACCATTCCGGAGCTGGCCGGCGGCACGGTCGCGTACACGGTGACCCTCAAGGAGATCAAGCAGCGCGTGGTGCCGGCGCTGGACGACGAGCTCGCGAAGGATCTCGGCGAGTTCGATTCGCTCGACGCGTTGCGGACGCGCGTGCGCGACGACCTCGAGCACGAGGCCAGGCACGCGGCGGAGCGCCAGGTGCGCGCCGATGTGCTGAAGCAATTGGCGTCACGCGTCCCGTTCGCCGTGCCGGCCACCCTCGTCGATCGCGAAATCGACCGCCGCATCGAGGTTTTCGCGCGGCGGCTGATGGATCAGCGGATCGATCCGCGCCAGGCGAACATCGACTGGGCCGCGTTCCGCGAAGGGCAGCGTGCGCCGGCGACCGAAGCCGTGGCGTCGGCGATCGTGCTCGACGAAGTGGCCAAGCGCGAAACTATCGCGGTGACGGACGAGGATCTCAACGCCGAGTTGCAGCGCTACGCCGATCAGACCGGCCATTCCGTGGCCAGCATCCGGGCCCGGCTGCAAAAAGACGGCGAGCTGGGCCGTCTGGCGGCTGGGCTGCGGCGCGAAAAAGTTGTTGTGCACGTGCTTTCCAAGGCGCAAATCACGAAGAGTTAGTGCAATGCCGGGAAAACGGTGAATTCGACCGGACCCCACCCTTTAGGCGGACCCCACCCTTTAGGCTATTGCGCCGGCGCCTGTGCAGCCGATAACAATGGCGGGAAGAGGGCGTGGTACACTGAGGGCGTTCCCCTACAGCGCAGCGACTTCCCACTAATTACCCATATATGAGCTACCCCCACAACCAGCTCGTGCCCATGGTGGTCGAGCAGACCAACCGCGGCGAGCGCGCTTACGACATTTTTTCGCGCCTGCTGAAGGACAACATCATCTTCATCGGCACGCCGATCGACGACGGCATCGCCAACCTGGCGATTGCACAGATGTTGTTCCTCGAGGCCGAGGATCCGGACAAGGACATCCAGTTGTATCTGAACAGTCCGGGCGGCTCGATTACGGCCGGGTTTGCGATCTACGACACGATGCAGTTCATCCGCCCCGACGTGCAGACGATCTGCATCGGCCAGGCGGCCTCGATTGCGGCCGTGTTGCTGGCCGCGGGTACTAAAGGGAAGCGTTTTTCGCTCCCCAATTCCCGCATCCTCATCCATCAGCCGTGGATGTCGGGGCTTGGCGGACAAGCGACGGACATCGACCTGGCGGCGAAAGAAATCATTCGCATGCGCGAGCGGATCAACGAAATTCTGGTGAAGCACACCGGCCAGGACATCAAGCGGATCAAGGACGACACCGAACGCGACTACATCATGTCGGCGGACCAGGGCAAAGAGTACGGAATTATTGACGACGTCATTCGGAAACGGGTGTAACCTAGGTATACGGCATGGTAAAAAAGAACGGCGACGGCGGCGAGATTTTACGCTGCTCGTTCTGTAATAAAGACCAGAACGACGTCCGAAAACTGATCGCCGGTCCAACGGTCTTCATCTGCGATGAATGCGTCGAGGTCTGCAACGACATCATCGCCGACGACAACCGCTTCGACAGCCGGGGCGCGCGCACGTCGCTGCCCTCGCCGCCCGAGATCAAGAAGTTCCTCGACGAGTACGTGATCGGCCAGGAGCTGACCAAGAAGAAACTCGCGGTCGCGGTCTACAACCACTACAAGCGGCTCGAAATCCAGAAGCAGCCGCGCAGCCGCCACGACGTCGAGCTC
>JANOZI010000675.1:0-3607 GCA_031429375.1 Acidobacteriota bacterium
AACGGTAACCCGCACTACAACCGCACGATGAGCGTGGATGCGAACCTGGCGATCAGCCGCAACATCCAGGTCAACTCGTTTCTCGCCAAGACCGCCACGCCGGGACTGGCCGGCAAGGACATGGCGTTTTTCGGACGCCTGGCCTATCGCGATCCGCAATGGAATCTCTGGCTGAATTACCTGGACGTGCAGGAGCACTTCAACGCCGAGGCGGGATTCGTGCAGCGGACCGGCATGCGCACGACCAAGGCTTACTTCAGTCCGACGCCGCGGCCGAAGCGCGGCAACATCAAGATGCTCGAGCCGATGTACGTGCTGACCTACACGACCGATCAAACCAACCGCCTGATCGGCCGCCTGCATCACCTGATGCTCGGCACTTACCTGCGCGACGATTCGTTCATCAACGTGATCTACCAGAAGAGCCTCGATGTGCTCGACGTGCCGTTCCGCATCGTGCCGGGCGTGACCATTCCGGTCGGCGCTTACAACGCCAACGAATGGGTCTTCAGCTACAACACCAGTCCCGGGCGGCGGCTCTATTCGCGCGTGTCGTTTTCACCGAACGAGTTTTATGGCGGCACGAAGCGGAACCTGTCGGCCGCCGCGGGTGTGCGGGCCTCGAGCCGGATGGCCGCGGAACTGCAGTTCAACCGCAACGACGTCACGATGCCATGGGGCGACTTTCTCGTCAACCTGACGACGCTGCGCGTCGATTACACGTTTTCGCCGCGAATGACCATCCGCAGCCTGACGCAGTACAACTCGTCGACGCACGACTTCTCCAACAACGTCCGCTTCAACCTGATCCATCGCCCCGGCAGCGACTTATATCTGGTTTACAACGACCTGTCGCAGACGGGCCTGCCCGCCGACATTTTCGGCAGGAAGGACCGTCAGCTCGTCATGAAGGTCAATTACCTGATTCAAAGATAGGCAGTTGCAGGGCGCCCCTTTATGGGGCGCCGTATGTTAGCAATCCAGGTGGTCTTCGAGAGCACGTTTGGCCTGGCACCCTTGGCACCGCTACACGTGGTACCCGTGTTACCCGGTGTCAGGAAGCGGTGACGACGACCGCGCGGCAGGTGCGTCCGGCGCTGCGACGGTAAGCGTGGGGCACCGTGGCGTCGAAGTACATCGAGTCGCCGGCGTGCAGCACGTGTTCCACCTCGCCGATGTGGACGCTCAGCGTGCCCTGCAGGGCGTAGATGAACTCGACGCCCGGATGGTCGTGCCGCCGCAAGCTCTCAACCGCCACCGCAAAGAACTCCGCCACAAAGGAGTTGAAGCGCCGCTCGGTCGCCGGGAAGTCGAGCGACTCGAAGCGGTAGCTGATCGATCGGGCTCCCGCCCGATCCGGCAGCGCGACCCGATCGCGCTTGCGCACCACCGCGACGAGCGGCTGCTCGCGCGAGCCGGCAAAGAAGAACTCCAGGCCCACGCTGAAGACGAGCGCGATCCGCAGCAGGGTCGGCAGCGTCGGGAACAGCAGCCCCCGTTCGAGCTTCGACAGCAGCGCCGGCGACAGCCCGGTGTGCGTGCCGAGCTCGACCAGTCCCATCTTCTTCTTCAGCCGGAGCGCGCGGAGCTTGGCGCCGACGCCGTACTCGCCGAGTCCCTGTTGCAGTGTCGCCGATAGCATTTCTTCTCCCTTTTGAGCGTCAGTCAAATTCTCCGCCGGGATTGTCGTGACGCTCACACGACTTGCGTGCGTTGCGGTGATTTTACTGTGATTCAACTTACAATTCACTACAGTCAATTCATTCAAGGAGCAGTCATGTTGAAATCAATCGCAACCGCCACACTGGCCGCACTGATCGTCGCGGCTTCCACCACCACCGCCGCGGCCCAGGGCAAGGACATCGTCGACACCGCGGTGGCCGCAGGGTCGTTCACGACCCTCGCCAAGGCTTTGCAAGCGGCCGACCTGGTCGCCACGCTGAAGGGTGCGGGACCGTTCACAGTGTTCGCGCCGACGGACGCGGCCTTCGCGGCCTTGCCGGCCGGCACCGTTGAGAACCTGCTCAAGCCCGAGAACAAGGCGAAGCTGCAGCGGATTCTGACGTATCACGTCGTGTCGGGCCGGGTCAGCGCCGCCGAGGTGATGAAGATGAAGACGGCCAAGGCCGTGAGCGGTGACACGCTTACCATCGCGGCCCGCCCCGGCGGTGTCATGATTGACAACGCCCACGTCGCGAAGGCCGATATCGCGGCCAGCAACGGCATCATCCATGTCATCGACGCGGTTGTTATCCCGAAAGACAAGTAACTCCGGCAGCCGCCTTCTTCACTCCGACGAAGAAGGCGGCCACCGCGTGGTCGTCAACGACTGGATGCAGCGGGGCTATGTGTATTGGCGCACCGAGCCGGCCGGCCGCCACTTCGCTGCGCGGTTCCGCCCGCAGCTGACGCCGAAGCGGATGCTCGAGCTCGGTGTTTTCGGCGGCAAGTACATGACGGATTGCCGCGCCGAGTTTCCGGCGAGCTGGTTCGCGCGCGCCAGGCTCTGCGCCGAGAGGCACGATCCCGCGCTCAACTGCTTTGGTGTGAACGCTTCGCAGTCGCTCGCGGTGTGGCGGCGCAACGGCTGGATTCATCCCCAGGATCCGCGCGGCTGGTTCCAGTGGTACTGCCGCTATTACACCGGCAGACGATCGCAGGACGACGAGCGGCAGATCCGGCGCTGGGCAGCAGCCGCGCGGCATGTGGCCGCGATTATGCAGAACTGCGAGCCAGGAGATCTGGAGTGCCGGCGCCGGCAACGGCAAGCCGTGCTGCACTGGGCCTACGATCCGTTATCGATCTGAAACACACCTCGGAGGACGACATGACAACAGAACTCGAAAAATTTTACGCGCTGGCGGACGACATCAAGATCGCGATGATGACGACGCGCCGGTCCGACGGCCACATGCGCTCGCGCGCGATGGCCAATCAGAAGCGGGCGCCCGGCGCCGATCTCTGGTTTGTCACTCGCGACGGCAACGCCGTGCTGGCGGAGCTCGCGCACGATCCGCATCTCAACCTGTCGTACTTCCGTGACAAAACCATGGAGTGGATTTCGGTGTCCGGCACGGCGGCGCTGTCGCGCGACCGCGCCACCATCCACCAGTTGTACGCGCCGGATTGGAAGATGTGGTTTGGCGACGAAGGCGACCCGCGTCACGGCACGCCGGACGACCCCCGGATGGTCTTGATCGGCGTCACGGTGCACGCGGCGGAGTTTCTGGAAGTCAACAAGCCGCGTCCAATTGTTCTGTACGAACTGGTCAAGGGTTGGCTCACCGGATCAGAGCCGGAGATCGGCGAAATGCATCACCTCGCCGAGCCGCATCGCTAAGCCGGGGTCTCGCTAATTGGGGTCAGGCCCCGAAACTTAGCGTAGGGGTCTGACCCGATGCACCTTTGGCACCTTTGGCACCTTTGGCACCTTTGGCACCACACCCTGGCACCTTGGCACCGCTGGCACCTTTGGCACGACTGAGCGTCTACAATTAGAAGATGCCTGTGACGCTGACCCCGCGCGAACGCGCCCACCTGAAGGCGCGCGCGCATGCGCTCGAGCCGGTCGTCCTGGTGGGCAATGCCGGCCTCACCGATAAGGTGG
>JANOZI010000676.1:0-5800 GCA_031429375.1 Acidobacteriota bacterium
TGTCGAGGGCTACTGGAGCTACTGGCACGGCGGCAAGGGCTATTCAGGTGTCGGCCTGCTGCTCTCGAAGTCGCTGGTCGGCGCATTGCCGGCCTGCAGCCATCCCACCTTCGACTTCGAGCAGCGCATCGTCTGCGCCACCGTGCCGTCACCGGCGGGCGAGGTGACCGTCGCGTCGGTCTACGTCCCCAACGGCGGCAAGGACTTCGAGGCCAAGCTCGGTTTCCTCGATGCGCTCGACCGGTTTGCCGCGGAAGCCGCGGGCGCCGGCCGCGCGCTGATCCTGTGCGGCGATTTGAACGTGGCGCGGGAAGAGCGCGACGTTCACGTCAAGCTGCGCAAGCCGAATCAGATCGGCACCAGGCCAGACGAGCGCGCGCTGCTCGAGCGGATCATCTCGCGCGGCCTGGTCGATGTCGGGCGCACGCTCGACCCCGACAACGACAACCTGTTCACATGGTGGGCGCCGTGGCGTCAGATGAAAGAGCGCAACATCGGCTGGCGAATTGACTACGTACTCGCATCGACACCACTGGGCGCACTCGCGAAGACCTCAGTCGTCCAGCGTGAAGTCGGGTCCAGCGATCACGGTCCCGTCGTCGTGTCGTTCAGCCTCTGAGCCCACAGAGAAAAACAGCCACCGAGACGCAGAGACACAGAGAACTTTTTTTCAAAAATGCAAATACCCAAGGCATGGTGTTGCTGGAGTTTGTATTTTGAAAAGCATTCTCTGTGGCTCGGCGTCTCTGTGGCTAGTTCACGACGGCCTGGTAGACCCACTGGCGCGATACGCCGTGCAGCTCACTCACGGTCCGGAACGTCGGTGTCTGATGTTGGATCATGCCGATGAAGGCGAGGTCTTCGATCGGATCGATCCAGAACCAGCTCCCGGCGATGCCCCACCACCAGTAGGTGCCGTTCGACACCGGCTCGCCCGCGGTGGCGGCGTCGAGCATCACGGAAAAATCCATGCCCCACCCCGTGCCCGCGCGCATCGTCTTCAGCGGCTCGGGCAGGACGTGGTTGGTCCGCATCATCTCGACGGTGCGTGGCGCGAGCAGTCGCGCCTTGCCGAACTGCCCGCCGCCGAGCAGCATCTCGCAGAAGCGCGCGTAATCGGCCGCGGTCGAGAACAGGCCGCCGCCGCCCGATGCGCCCGCCGGTGGCACGGTGGGGTCGCCGCGATCGTCGGGCGGAGTCAGCTTTCCGGTCGCATCCTCGCCGTGCACCAGCGCGAGCCGCGACACCTTCTCTTTGGGCACGTAGAAGCCGGTGTCCTTCATGCCCAACGGGTCGAAGATCCGCGTCTTCATGAAATCGGCGAGCGGCAGGCCGGACAGCTTCTCGACGATATGGCCCTGAATGTCGACCGCGACGCTGTAGGACCAGCGCGTGCCGGGCTGCGTCAGCAGCGGGATCTTCGCGACGCCTTCAACCAGTTGCTGCAGCGGCACGCTGCCGTTCAGCGCAATGTTCGAACGAAACATTCGATCGACGGGGCTGGCGGCGCTCAAGCCGTAGCCCAGTCCACCGGTGTGCGTCATCAGCTCGCGCATGGTAATCGACCGGCGCGCCGGCTCCGTCTTCATGGTGCCGTCGGCGTTTTCGCCGACAAACACTTGCAGCTTGGCAAACTCCGGCACGTAGCGCGACACCGGGTCATCGAGACGCCACAGGCCTTCCTCGTACAACATCATCATCGCGACGCCGGTGACCGGCTTGGTCATCGAGTAAATGCGGAAGATCGAATCCTTGTCGATCGGGTCTGGCTTGCGGATGTCCTTCTTGCCGTTCACGGTGACGTTGACCGTCTTGCCGTGCCGCGTGAGCATCGTCACCGCGCCCGCGATCTTGCCGCTGTCGATCATCTTCTTCATGGCGGCGTCGAGGCGCTTCAGCCGATCCGACGAGATGCCGACCGATTCCGGCGTCGCCATCGCCAGGTCGCGCACGCCTTCGGCGGCGGTGACGACCGAGCGCGGCGCGCCGGCGAGCGCGATCAGGCTGATGCCGGGAAGAACGAGACTGATAAAGAAGCGGCGGCGAAGTTGCACGAAAGCCTCCTGTTTGGATTTCAGACGCATTCTACCGTGGCGCTTCATGAGCTGGGCCCAACGCTTTTTGCTCAAAGCAATCTCTCGGCGCGTAGCGGGGCCGGTCTAAGGCAGCTTTTCGATCGCCGCCTTGAGGGCCTCGGCCTGCGTTTCAGTGTGAGGCATTTCAAGGAAGGGCCAAAGCCAAGAGCTCTGGAATATCGGTCGCTGTGCGACCCTGCACGGTAAGCGCGACGTACTGCTTGCCGTTTACCAGGTAGGTCATCGGCGTGCCGATCGCGGCGCCCGGCAGATCGACCGACCCCAGCTCCTTGCCTGTCGCCTTGTCGTAGGCGACCAGGCGTGGCCCGCCCGTGCTGCCGCCGGTCGTGAGCGCGTACATCAACAGGGTCTTCGTCAGCAGCGGCCCGCTGAAGGTGCTGTCGCCGCCCACCGGCGGAAGATTCAACCCTTTCAAGCGCGGGTTGTTGCGAATGCGATCCCCGTTTCCGGCCGGCACCATCCAGGCGTGCTCGCCCTTGTTCATGTCGATCGCCGTGATGCGCGAGTACGGCGGCTTGAACAGCGGCAACCCCTCCGGCATCGTCGGATTGCGGCCGACGCCCTGCATGTAAAGCAGGTTACTCTCCAGCCCGGGCTCGGGCGGGCTCAGCTTGTGCACGCTGAAAGCATTTCGTGACGGCACGTACATGTAGCCGGTCGCCGGATCCACCGCGGCGCCCTGCCAGTTGCCGCCGCCCGTGGACCCGGGCCGCGCGATCGTGCCTTGCACCGACGGCGGCGTATAGATGGGTCCGGTCTTGAACGGCTCGATCGCTTTCATCGCCAGCGCACGAATCTCCGGCGTGAAGTCCGCGAGGTCGTCGACCGTCACGCCTTGATACTCGAACGGCGCCGGCTTCGACGGCACCGGTTGCGTCGACGACGCCTTTTCACCAGGCACGTCCGACGGCGGCACCGGGGTCTCGACGATCGGCCACACCGGCTTGCCGGTCGCGCGATCGAAGGTGAAGATGTAACCCTGCTTGGTGAGCTGCGCCAGCGCCTTGATGCGCGTGCCGTTGACGGTGATGTCGAGCAGGTTCGGCCCGGCGGGGTTGTCGTAGTCACACAAGCCATGATGCACGGTCTGGAAGTGACACACCCGCGTGCCGGTCTGCACATCGAGCGCGACCACGCTTTCGGCGAACAGGTTGTTGCCGAGGCGATGCGCCCCGTAATAATCCGGCGCCGCCGTATTGGTCGGCAGGTAGACCTGGCCGAGCTCCTCGTCCGCGCTCATCATCGTCCACACCGTGACCTTGCCGGCGTATTCGTTGGAGCCGTCACTCCAGCTGTCGCTGCCGAACTCGCCTTTCAACGGCACCGTGTGGAACGTCCATCGCACCTTGCCGGTGCGCGCGTCGAAGCCGCGGATCCAGCCGGGGATCTGTTCCTTGGTCTTGATCAACGACGAGATCGCCGCCGGCGTGATGACGACGTCTTTGACGACGATGGGCGGGGATTGCACCGAGTAGGTCAGCGCGTTGAGGTAGTCGCGCGTGCCGCGCCTGGCGCGCGGCAGGCCGTCCATCAAATCGACGCGGCCGTTCACGCCGAAGCTCCGCACCGGCCGCCCCGTCTTCGCATCCACCGCGATCAAATAGCCGTCGCCCGTGCCCCAATAGATCCGCTCGTCACTACCGCCCGCCCTGAGCGAAGTCGAAGGGTCCGTCCAGTACGCCACGCCGCGCTGATTCCAGCGCAAGCTCATGGTGGTCGTGCCCGCTTCGTAGCTCTTGGGGTTGTAGACCCACTTGAGGGCGCCGGTCCTGGCGTCGTACGCGGCAGCCACGGTTGACGGCGTGTTGACGTACTGCGTTCCGCCGATCATCAGCGGCGTCGCCTTGTAGTTCTGGACGAACGGCGGCTGCCCGTCACGCCACCGTTTGGGATCGAGGCGATTGAGCTCGTCGAAGATGGTTTTTGAATCCGCCGCCCATTCGGATCCGTCGGGCAGCGTGATGCTGAGGAAGCCATCGGGCGATTTCGCGCGCCACGCCACCTTGAGCGACGCGAAATTCGCCGCGGTGATCTGGTCGAGCGGCGAGTACTTCGAGTTGGCGAGGTCGCCGCCGTAGGTCGGCCATTCGCCGGTGGCGGTGGAATGCACCGCCGGTTGCGGAGCCTGCGCCGAGAGCAGGCCCGCAACTAATACCGCGATCAGTAACGCCTTCATACGTGTTCGGCCGGCGCTCCTACAACTCGGCCAGCCATGCACGAGCCAGTTTTAGCGCCGCCGTCGTGGGCGCCTCGCCCGCGCGGAAGCAGGCTTTCCAGAGTGCGCCCTGCTTTTCGTCGGCAGGGTTGACAAAGAGGGTCCGCTTGTTCTTTTCGACCGTGGGCGCGTTGAAGTTCACCTTCGACGCGACCGCCACGAACGTCGTCAGCTGCCGCTTCAGCTGTCCCTTGAGGTTGTGCTCATCCCAGGCGACCTGTTCGTTCTCGTCGGTTGCGCGCTTGTGCATCGCATACAAGGTGTCGGCGTTATCGGGGCCGTCCTGGTCGATCGACATCACGACCGCGTAGCCGCGCTTGAACTTCTCGTCAGTGGGGGCCAGCGCTTCGAGCGGCTGCGCCGCGGCCAGCAGCTTCTTGAGCTTCGCCTGGCCGCCGCGCTTCGGGTCCGCGGCACTTTTTTTCCAGTCGGCCAGCTGCTGATCGAAAACCATCTTCAGTTGGGCGGGGTCCATCTTCTCGGCCTGTTCCACCAACATTGCGGCGACCATGCGCGCCTGGATGGCCTCGACGGCTTTCAGGTCGTTCTTTCTCATGGCGTCTTCCATGCCGACGATGCCCTTGAGGCCGTGGTCGGTAGCCTGGTATTCGCTCTTCATCTGCTTGTCGTGCTCGGCCAGGAACGCCGGCGACATCACCAAGGTTTTCAGTGCCGCGCCAACGGTTTCCACCAACGCGACCTGCGCGGCATCGCCGAGTGCGTAGGCGGCGGCAGCCGCAGCGGGATGAATGGCGGGCAGTTGTTCCCAATCGCCGTTGGGTCGAAGGCGCATGCGGCCGCGCAGCACCTCGACGGCCGAGGCGCGCACCGGCAGCTCGCTCACGTCGAGCGGCGAAACGGCGGTCTTCGCCGCGGATGGCGTTGCCGCACGGTCCGCGCTGCGAGCCGGCGCGGGAGCTTCAGGCACTGCTGTTCCGGCGGTCGTGGCCGGAGTTGTGGTTGGAGTCGGGGCGGGGGTTGCGGGCGGCGGCGATTCCGGCTTCGTGCCGCCAATCACCTCGCCCGCCTTCTTCTTCAGGATGCCGCGTAACTGGGCGTCGACCGGAGTCGAGGCCGCTGCCATGGCGAGGGCGAGACAAAGAGCAATCTGCCGCTTCATTGAGATCCCTTCAAGAGGCGCGGCGAACGTGCCGCTCCCTCAGTTGGGCTCGAGTATGACAGACCTCAGATCGGGTGACTTTTTGATCTGGTGATGTGCTGAACTGTGAAACTCGTCAGGGTGCGAGCCGGAACGCCGCCCATTGTTCGGCGGCCTGCTCGCCAACGGTCGCCGTGACTCTCAAGACGTACGTGCTGGGCGCGAGGCTTCCGACCGGCAGCACCATGCGCATCCGGCCGTCGGCGAGCTGCGGCGCCGGCAGCGGCTTGAGCACGTCACCCTTGGCATTCAGCAATTCGACCTTGATCGCCGGTGTCGTGCCCGGCGCGGTCCAGCACTCGATTTCAACCAGCACGCGATCGCTCGGCC
>JANOZI010000677.1:0-6899 GCA_031429375.1 Acidobacteriota bacterium
CCATGGCTGGCTACTCCTTGGTAACAGCCCTGTTGACGCAGGGCGTTGCACATCCTTGTGGAGCGGAAACGCTACCACGCAGCTGGGAGGCGCCAGCCGCTTCATCTCATCTGAGCCAAGCAGTGCGCGAGTTCGCCCAAGGGCCTGGTGCGCCGAGCGAGATTTGACCGCCGAGCCGAGTCGCGAGTGCCGGGAGGCACCTTTCCGCGATCAGAACACGGCGCCCCGTAAAGGGGCGCCCTACGACTTCGGGATTGATGCGCCCGCTTCCGCCTACGGATAGATCCGGTAGAGCATCCGCGGATACGGGATGGTCTCTCGGACATGCTCCAAACCGCAGATCCAGCTGACGCATCGTTCGATGCCCATACCGAAGCCGCCGTGCGGCACCGAGCCATAGCGGCGCAGGTCGAGATACCACTCGAACGCTTCCTGCGGCAACTCGTGCTCCTTGATGCGCTGCAGCAGCAGTTCCAGATCGTCGAGGCGCTGGCCGCCGCCGATGATTTCGCCGTAGCCCTCGGGCGCGAGCACATCGACGCATAGCGCCCTGGCCGGGTCGTTCGGATCCGGCTTCATGTAAAACGCCTTAATCGCAGAGGGATAGTGCGTGACGCACACCGGGCGATCGAACTGCTCCGACAACACCGTTTCGTCGGTGCCGCCAAGGTCGCCGCCCGTGACGAACGGCAGGCCCTTGTCGAGCAGAATTTTCGCGGCCTCGTCGTAATGGAGCCGCGGGAACGGCGCCTTCACCGCTTCGAGCTTCGCCGTGTTGCGCTCGAGCGTCTTCAGTTCCTTCTGCCGGCGATCGAGCACCCGCGCCACCACCGAGGTGATCAGCCCTTCCGCGAGCACGATCACGTCGTTGAGGTCGGCGTACGCCATCTCCGGCTCCACCATCCAGAACTCGGTCAGGTGGCGGCGCGTCTTGCTCTTCTCGGCGCGGAACGTCGGGCCGAACGCATAGACCCTGCCGAGCGCCATCGCGTTGGCTTCGTTGTAGAGTTGCCCGCTCTGCGTCAGATACGCCGTTTCGTTCTCGAAGTACTGAACGGGGAAGAGCGTGGTCGTGCCTTCGCACGCCGCCGGCGTGAAAATCGGCGTGTCGGCCAGGATGAACCCCTGGTCGTTGAAGAAGTCGCGCACCGCGTTGATGATTTCGTGACGGACCCGCAGGATCGCCGTCTGCCGCTCAGCGCGGATCCACAAATGGCGCCGATCCATCAGGTAGTCGACGCCGTGTTCCTTCGGCGTGATGGGATAGTCGTGCGCCTCGTTGACCACCTCAAGGCCGCTCGCAATCAGCTCGTAGCCGCCGGCGGCGCGTTCGTCGGCGCGTACCGTGCCGGTGACGATGATGGCGCTCTCCTGGCTGAGGTGATCGGCGGTGAGGAACGTCGCCTCGTCCACGTCCTTCTTGCCCATCACGACCTGGAGAAAGCCGCTACCGTCGCGGACCACCAAAAAGTGGATCTTGCCGCTCGAGCGGCGATTGTGCAGCCAGCCCTTGATGGTCACCGACTCGCCGACGTGCCCGCCAATCTTGTTGATGTGTGTCTGTGTCATCTCTGTCTAATATTTGCGCAGGGGTCAGATCCCTTCACGATGTCCGGTCGGGGTCAGACCCCCTATAGTCGGGGTCAGATTCCGTCGGCGCCGAGCATTTCGTCGCCGATCCGCAGCAATGATTCGAATCGTTCGCGCGCCTTGATGGCGCGTTCGAGCACTGTGCGCCGTTCGGGCGACACCGCCAGCTCGAACATCCACGCGCCCTCGTAGCCCACCTTCTGGAACGCCAGCAGCGCCGCATCCCAGTCGATCACGCCCAGGCCCGGCACGAGATGGTCGTCGCTGCGGCCGCGGTTGTCGTGCAGGTGCGTGGTGATCAGGTAGCCGGCGGAGTTTTCGATCGCATCCACCACATCGCCCATCAGCCGCGCGTGGCCGACGTCCATGCAGAGGCCGAGGCCGGCCGCTTCGAGGTCGCTTTCAATCAGCTCCACCAGCGCCGTGGCAGTGGAAAGGGCGTTCGGGATCACTTCGAGCGCCATGCGGACCCCGACCTGTTCGGCCACCGGTGACAACTCTTCGAGGCTGCGGACCAGCGACGCCAGGTGATTGTCGCCCGGCCTGGCATGGGGCTCGGGTACGCCGGCGTGCAGTACCAGGATTGGATAGGGCACGACCGCGGCGACCTCGAGCACGGCGCGGGTCTCGGCGACCGCCCGCTTGCGCCGCGGCTCGTCGGCCGCCGCCAGGCTCAGGCCGTCGCGCCAGCTGCCGTTGGCATAGTCGAGCGCGATCGGCGCGTGGCACGACTGCAGCGACAGCCGGGTGTCGTCGAGCCACTCGGCCAGCGCAATAGCGGCGCGGCGGTCGTGGTAATCGAAGTGGTCCCGCACCGCGAAGACCTCCACCGCGTCGAACGCATGCGCCGCGATTTCGACCAGGTGGTCCCGCTCGAGGCGATCGCCCAGGTACAGATGGGTGGAGACTCCAAACACGGCTGACGCGATTGTACTTCGTAGGGGCGGGTCTTAAGACCCGCCTCTACACCTACAGCCACGCCGCGAGCCGGGCGCGCAGCGCCTCGAAGCGCGGGTACTTGGCAAGGTTGGCCTTCACGTAGTTGAGCGTCCGCGGAATGTACTGGATGTAAACGGAGTTGTTGCGGGCGGTCGTCATGTAGCCGAACGTGCCCAGCGCCTTGAGGTTGCGCTGCAACGCCATCAGGTCGAAACGCCGGCGGAATTCGGCCTCGCCGGCGCGCCCGGCGCCGCCCTTGAGCGCCAGGAAGAACGCGATCAGCTCGTCGACCTGCGCCGCGGTGAGGTCGACGTACGAATCCCGCAACAGCGAGGCCAGGTCATAGGTGTCGGGGCCCAGGCGTGCGTCCTGGAAGTCGATCATGAAGAGCGTGCCCTCGTGCAGCATCAGGTTGCGGCTGTGATAGTCGCGGTGGCACAACACCCGAGGCTCGCCGGCCAGCTCCGTCACCATCGCACTCCATTCGGCCCGCAGCGCCTCGCGATCGCGTTCCGACAGGTCCGCGCCGCGATAGGCGAAGAGGTAATGCTTGACGAAGAACTCGAGCTCCCACGTCAGCTTCTCGACGTCGAACGCGATCCGGTAGGGCGGGTAGTCGTCCGAGCGCAGTTGTGCGCCGCGCTGCTGCATGCGGTCGACCAGCGTCACGGCCTGACGGTAGAGCGCCGCATGCTCCGCCGGCGTGGTGGCGCCGAGGTGGGCCTGCAGCGTCACGTCGCCGAGATCCTCGAGGCCGAGCACGCCCAGCGGATTCGAATGATGAAGAATCGCAGGCACCGGCAGCGGCACCGCCGCGAACAGCCTCGCCACCGACACGAACGGCATCGTCGCGAAGTCGATCGGGCCCTGGTGCAGGGCGAGCACGATCGGAGGTTGGTCCTTGAGCAGCACGCGGAAGTAGCGCCGGTCCGAGGCGTCGCCGGTCAGGGGCATCACCTGCACGGTGCGAGGCGCGAGGCCTTGCTGCTCGAGGTATTGGGCGAGGCGGGGATCCACGGTCAGGTTCGGAATGGCGTCGCGATCATCCCATGCTCTGTCATCACGAGGGAACAGCGATCGTAGTGTGAGCCCGCGGGAACCGTCACCCCGTCGGTGGCAATGCAATTAGTGAGCGACGCGCCGGCGCCCACCGTGACGCCGTTCCACAGAATCGTCGAATTGATTCGCGCATCGGCTGCCACCCGGCAGTCGTGGCCGCGATCGAGCGGGCGTCCTTCGCGATTGGCGATGGTGAGGGCCGTCTCCAGGTAGTCTTGCGGCGTGCCGATGTCGAAAAACTCCGCGGTCGTGCGCATCACGCGAAGACTCTCGGGCCGGCTCGCGATCATCGCTGGATAAATACCGTGCACCGTCTCCGAACGGACATCAGCGCTCACGCCCGCAAACGCAGACGCGTTCGCCGCCTGCACACCAATGAAGTGATAGGTGCCAAGGGTGCCAAGGGTGCCTAAGGTGCCAACGGGGTCGGTGCCAGGGGTGCCTAAGGTGCCAACGGGGTCGGTGCCGGTGGTGGCGGGAGGGGCGGTGCGCTTGAAGCCGGTCACGATTCCAGCCTCATTCGCGGCGATGGCGTTGTAGCGAGGGTCCGCATCGACTACCGCCATGGTGACAGCCGCATTGGTGTCGACATGCTGCGCAGCAAGCGCCGTGAGGTCTACATCGGCGAGCGTATCGCCGTTCACGATCAGGAAACGATCGGCTTCGAGCAACGGAATGGCGCGGGCAGGGCCGCCCGCCGAACCCAGCACTTCGGGCTCCCACGAGTATCGCGCTTCGAGGCCGATGGCCGATCCGTCGCCGACTTCACGCGTGATGGTGTCGGCGCGATGGTGCAGGTTCAGCACCACCCGCGTCACGCCCGAGCGGCGCAGCCAGCGAAGAATTCGCAGCACCAGGACGTCGCCGGCCACCGGCAGCGCGGCCTTCGCGCGCACGGATGACAGCGGCTGTAGTCGGGTCGCCAGCCCCGCGGTCAACACCAGCGCCGGCCATGGCAACGGCTTGCCCACCGTAGCTTTAGCGGAGGTGGGCGAACACCATGTCGTGTCCGGCCAGGCCGTTCGCGTCTCGATGCTGGAGATACAGGAAGCGGTACGAGTCGGTGATGTAATCGCCGGGCGTCTTGCCGAGCGCCCGCGCGGTGGCGTGAATCGCCGCCTCGCCGCCTTCGAGCTCGACGAACGTACCGACCGGTGTCTCGTCAACCGCCATTACCACGTTATCCGCGGAGAACTCCTCGCGGAATTTTTCGTAGCGGAACCAGACGTGCAGCCCGAGCTGCTCGAGGATGGTGAGCAGGACTTCGCCGTCGGCGACAACGGTTTCGAACTCGTCGCGGATTTTGACCAGCCCGGGCAGGACCGGACCCTTGAAGGTGAGAAGGCTCTTGCCGCCCTCGCAGCGCACGCGCAGCGTCGACCGCTGGCGCCGCAGCTGCTCGTCCTCGGTGTCGAGCAGCGCGTCTTCCTGCAGCCGGCGCCCGTGCAGGGGCGTGGCGCCAAGCGCGACGATCTTCGCGCGTGCCTCCTCGGCACTGTCGAAGCGAAGCTTGATCTCGCGCTCGAGCGCCACTGCCCGCGGTTCCCTATTCCTTGCGGACGGTGAAGAACTGTTCCTGCCCGCCGCGCATGACGAGGAGGAACGCGGTGCCGCCCGAGGAGACCTGCGACAGCGCGCGACTCGCCTCTTGAGGCGACTTCACCGACTTGCGATTGATCTGCAGGATGATGTCGCCGCGGGCCAGCCCCTGGCGGAACGCGGGGCTGCCTTGCTCGACCTCAGAAACCAGCACGCCTTCGGTGTCCGACGGCGCGCGCAGCCGGCGTGCAACGTCGGGCGTCAGCAGGCTGATCGTGATCCCGAACCCCTGCGACGGCTGGTCGTCGTCCGGCTCGGCGGTGGTCTCGCGCGTTGCGCTGCGGGTGCCTTCCTCGTCGAGGTTCAGCTCGTCGACGGTCAGGGTGAGCGTCTTCTCCTGGCGATCGCGCATCACTTTCACCGGGACCGTCGATCCGGGCCGGGTCGAGACCACGCTGCTGACCAGCTCGTCGCGGTTGCGCACCGACTTGCCGTTGAACTCGAGGATGATGTCGCCGGGTTGGATGCCGGCCTTCGCCGCCGGCCCGCCGCGGGTCACGGTGCCGATCAGCGCGCCCTTGCGTTCCTTGAGGCCGAACTCCGCCAGCGCATCGGCCGGGACCGCCGACACCTGCACGCCGATCACGCCGCGCGACACCTTCCCGGTGCGCAGCTGCGGAATCAGCTCACGCACCGCGTTGATCGGGATCGCGAAGCCGATGCCGATGTTGCCCGCCTGGCGCGAGTCCGTATAGATCGCGGTGTTGATGCCGATGACCTCGCCGCGCGCGTTCAGCAGCGGCCCGCCCGAGTTGCCGGGATTGATCGCCGCGTCGGTCTGCAGCACGTCGGCAAAGCGCTGCTCGGCGATCGGGAACGAGCGCGCGGTGGCACTGATCACGCCGACGCTGACGGTGTGCGCCAGGCCGAACGGGTTGCCGATCGCGACCACCCAGTCGCCCGGCTCCATCTTGGACGAGTCACCGAACTTGATTTCGGTCAGGCCGGCCTTCGGCTCGACGAGCTGGATCAAGGCGCTGTCGGTCAGCGGGTCGCGCCCGACCAGCTTGGCCTCGTGGTAGACGTCGTCGCGGTCTTCGCCGAAAAAGGAGACCTCGATCTTCGTGGCGCCCTCGACGACGTGGTTGTTGGTGAGGATGTAGCCTTCCTTGTTGATCACGAAGCCCGTGCCAGCGGCCTGGGTTTCCTGCTCACGGGGCGGACGCTGGCGCTGTCCCTGCTGCTGCCGGCCCTGCCCGAAGAAACGCTCCAGCAAATCGTCGCTGCCGCCGCCACCACCGCCGCCGAAGAATTCCGTCATCTCCTGCGCGCGCGCTTTCGAGGTGCTGCGGATGTTGACCACCGCCGGGCTCATCGCCTTCGCGATGTTGCGGAAGGTGCTGGCGTCGACCGGGCCGCTGAGCGGCGCGCTGTTCATCGGCGGCGCCACCATCGTCTGCGCGGACGACGCGGGCGACAGATCCAGCCGCGAGGCAATCACCATTCCGACAGCCAACGAGGCCACCGCGATCAACAACGAATAAAAGAGCGTCGTCTTCCGACTGGACATTTCTTCCTCCAACACCTTCACCGGGGGCCGGCCCCGCTTGCGGATTGCCGAGGGGTGCGACCCCTACGTTAGTGTAACGATACTCTTCTGACGCGGCCCGGTCACTTCTGGTCCACTGGCCGGCCAGACCATGTTGATTTCGGTCCGGACCCCAAAGTCCTTGAAATACAGCCCAGGTTCGATGGTAAACCCCGTCGCGGGC
>JANOZI010000678.1:0-2148 GCA_031429375.1 Acidobacteriota bacterium
TTTGCGCTGCATGGGCAGATCAGCGAGCACCTCGGCTCGAGCATGGCGGCGACATCGGCAGCCGCGGGCGTGAATTACGACTGGTGGAACGAGTTCCTGGCGCAGACCACCGGTGTGGGACAGACGTTCGTGCCGGCCATTCTCGGGTTCGCAGCGGTGATGAAAAACCTGAGCGGCGTCGCCGATGCCGAGGGCGTACCGGCCGTGATGGCGTCACTGGTCGCATCGCAGCTGATCGTGTCGATGTTCCTGATCGGCGGCGTGCTGGATCGCCTCGCGCGCGACCGTTCGGTGGGCGCCGGCGCGTTTTTCTCCGCGTGCGGCGTGTATTGCGTACGATTCTTCCGCCTGGGCATCATGGCGGCCTTGATCTACTGGCTGCTGTTCGGTTGGTTCCACCCCTGGCTCTTTGATGCGGTCTATCCACGTCTCACAGCGAACCTCACGGTCGAACGCACGGCGTTTTTCTATCGCGTGGTTCTGTACGTGATCTTCGCCGTGCCGGTAGTGTTCGCAAACCTGGTGTTCGACTACGCCAAAGTGCGCGCGGTAGTGGAGGATCGGCGCAGCATGATCGGCGCCGTGAGCGCGGGTGCGCGGTTCGTGCTCCGCAACCCCGCCACGCTCGGACTCTATACCTTGAACTCGTTGCTGTTCCTTCTGGTGATCGGTCTCTACTTTCTGATCGCGCCGGGCGGAACCAGTAACTTGTTGGCCTTCGCGATCGGCCAGCTCTACATCGTCCTCAGAGTTGTCGTGAGGCTGCAGTTCGCGGCGTCGCAGACAGCGCTGTTCCAGGGACGTCTCGCGCATGCGGGCTACGTCGCGCGGCCGGTGCCGAAGTGGCCGGATTCGCCGGCGGCAGAAGCGATCGGGCCCGCGTAGCAGTTAACAGTTGCCAGTTACCAGTTAACAGTTCGGGCCTGGAAACTGGAAACTGTTAACTGGCAACTGTTACAGCGCGTCGACCCCGGCCGCCGACGCGGCAGCATGACGGAGTTTTTCCCGCGCGTCGATCGCCGTCGCTCGCAGCAGCGGGTCGCCGTCCTTCGCCCACTCATCGAGCTTCGCGGCGAACCGCGTCAGCCGCATCTCCCCCATCGCGTAGGCGGCGCAGGAGCGCAGCCACGGGTCGTCGCTGATCGCCATCACTTCGATCGCTTCCTCGCGATCGGTCAGCGTCGTACCGAGCAGCCGGTTGGCAGTGGCGATCCGATCCGCGACCGGCACCTGCCGATCGAACAGCGGCACAATCAGCGCGCGCACTTCCGGCGGGAGCACCGAGTCGAGAAACTCGACCGCGTTGTCGTGCACCACCGGATCTGCAGACTGCAGGCCGACGTGTGCGCTGTGCATGTCGTACTCGGGATACAGGATCTTCAGCAGGCGGAAAATGCGCTCCGCCTCCTTCTCCATCGATTCCTTGAGGCCATGCGTAATCGGGTCGGAATCGTCTTCCAGCGAGGTGCCCAGCGTGGCCAGCACCTGATACGAGCGGTAGTGACCCATGATTTCCGCGCCCATCACCATTTCGATCAGCTTGCGATCGGCTGCGCGCCGCTCCGGGTGCGCCTGGCCGAGCTTATTGAGCGCCGCAATGGTGTGATAGCGCAGCACCACATCCCGATCGAGCACGCTCTCGGTCAGCACCACCTGTGCCGCCGGCGTGGCGATGGCCTGCAGCACCTTCGGGATCTCCCGCCGCACCTCGGTCGGCATCTGGCTGTCGATCAGGTAATCGCGCAGCGTGCCGACAATGCGATCGCCAAACTGGGCGAGGGCCGTGGTCGCCGCTTCGGTGAGATCGGGCTCGCGCAGGCGATCGATCAGCCGATCGATCAGTACGCGCTTCTTGAGGTGCCCCGCCGCCACAATCGCCGCGCGCGCCACCTCGACATCGTCATCGTCGATCAGCGTCCTCAGCTCGCGATCGAACAGGTCCGGCAGCATCTCGACCAGCTTGGCGGCTTCGAGCCGCGTGCGCCGGCCCTCGTCGCCGGGCTCTTCAACCATCTTCGACAACAGCAGCTTCGCCGCTTCGACATTCTGGGTCCGGCCGGGCCGTGCCAGGAACGCCACCAGCGCGGCCCGAATCGAGAAGTCATCGAAATCGCCGAGCTGCTCAATTCGCTCGAGCGGATCAACCTG
>JANOZI010000679.1:0-19007 GCA_031429375.1 Acidobacteriota bacterium
TGTCCTCCGTGTCCTCGGTGGTTAGCGTCGTGATCAGAAACTAAATTTTGCTGCCAGTTGCATGACGCGCGGCTGATAGGCATTCAGCAGGTTCTGCCGCGGCTGGCCAAACGTCGTCGAATTGATCTGGCCGTTATACGCACCGTAATTCGCGTGGTTGGTGAGGTTGAAGACCTCCGCGATGCCGGTCACCTTCATGCCGCCCGGCAGCTTGAGATCCTTCGACACCCGGACATCGATGCGGTGCAGCGGCAGCCCGCGCAGCGCGTTACGCGGCGCGATCTCACCGGGCGCAATGGTGGCCGGTCCTTCGAAGCGATCGCTGACGGAGACGGTCTCGGTGTTGCTGCCCGACACCGGAAGCGACACGGGAATCACCAGCGCCGTCGTGCCCGAATTCAAGCGCGTCGTGCCGGTGTGGCCGAACGGGTTCAGCGCCACGGTCGTCGCGTAATAGTTGCCCGAGCCGAACAGGTATGCACCCGACAGCGAGATGTCGTACGGCAGCCGCCAGATGCCGTTGAACCGCACCGTGTGACGCTGGAAATCGGTTGAGCGCGCCCATTCCGCGTCCGGGTCGAACGGGTTGTTGCCCTGAAATTGGAAGCCGTTGGTGTCGTCGTTCATGAACAACATGTAGGTGTAGTTGATCGAGGCCTGCCAGTTGTTCGCGTAGCGGCGGTTGAGCGCCGTCGAGATCGCCGCGTAGTCGGCATGGCCGTTCGACTCGAGCCACTGAATCTGCCCGTACTTCGGATCGGGGCGGCCCTGTGCGGGAATGCGGTTGTAGCCGGTTGCCGGATTGAAGAACAGGTTCGGGTCGCGCTGGCGAGCAAAGTGATAGCCCTTCCAATGCGTGAAGTCGGCCTCGAAGCCCAGCTGGCTGCCCAGCTGCTTCTGCATGCCGAAAATGCTCTGCCACGTGGACGGCATCTGGTAGTCGTGCGCGATCACGCGCGGGCCCTGCGGGGGCACCGGGAATTTCCCAGATAGGTAATCCTGCGGCGTGCGGCCGCGGGTCGGGTCCTGGATGAAGCCGGGCTGGCCGTCGTTCGCGAACGAGTTCACGAGAATCCGCTCGCCGTTGAACGACTGGATGCTGAACGTGGTATTCGAGTCGGGAATGCTGTAATACAATCCGCTGCCGCCGCGGATCACGAGGTCGCCGCCGCCGCCGACGTTCCATGTAAAGCCGCCGCGCGGCGCCACGCTGCCAATATCGCGCAGGTTGTTCGGATAGAGCTTGGCACCCGGTTGGAGCCCCAGACCTGGATACGTCCATCCCGGCGCCGGGTCGAACGTGGCCTGGGTCGTGATGTGCGGCGGATCGAGCGCGCCCCAATCCGCGTCCCATCGCACGCCATAGTTCACGGTGAACTGCTCCGCCATACGCCAGGTATCGCCGAACCAGACTGCCCACGTCGGCCGCGGAATGTCGATGGTCCAGTCGCCGAAGTTCTGATCGAACCGCTGCACGATCGCATCGAGGCCGGTCACATCCCATTTTGAGGGATCGTTCCACGCGTCCACGGGGAAGCGCCGCGCCAGGTCCGCGGGGGTTGACGTGAAGATGTATTCGCCGCGCGACAGCAGCTGCCAACTGCCGGTATCGTGCCAGCGCAGGTATTCGCCGCCGAACTTCATGTCGTGGCGGTTCGCACTCATCGTCAGGTCATACCGCGCGCTGATCGTGTTCTGGAAGAACTCTTGCGGGTAGTTGCGGCGCTGGCCGAAGATGATGCCGCCCGGGAACACGTAGTTCGGCGTGTTGGCGAGGGCCGGCACCGCCAGCAGGTTCTGCCAGTCGAAGTGGGTGTACCCGATCTTCACTTCCTGCAGCTTGGTCGGGCTCAGCACCTTCGCCCACGTGCCGACCATATTGATGGCCTTGCGGCCTCGCGCAGCGGCCTGCGACGGATGCTCGGTGCCGGACACCTGCGTGAAGTCGTTGCCCCAATCCCAGTACGACGCGCGGTAGGTGAAGTGATCGTTTTGCGACCACTGCCAGTCGGCGCGGCCGAGGAAACTGTTCTGCACCAGCTTGGTGTCGAATGACCACGACGAGCCCGGCAGCGCCGCCAGCGACGCGAGAATCGTGTTCGGCTCGTTCTCGCGCTCGAACGATAAGAAGAAGTGCGCCTTGTCCTTGACGATCGGACCGCCGATGGCGCCGCCGATCTGCTGGTTGGCGTACGGCAACACGCGGTTGGCGATGAAGTCCTTGGCGTTCCACTTGTCGTCGCGGAAGTAGCCATAGACGCTGCCGTCGATGTTGTTGGTGCCCGAGCGGGAGATCGCCTGCACCTGGATGCCGAGCGATCGGCCCTGCGTGATGTCGAACAGGTTGGTGACGACCTGGAATTCGGCAATCGCTTCGCGGCTGAACTTCGGTTGGCCGAAGCCGGAGCCCGCGACCTGCTGCGTGATTTCCTGCCCGTCGAGGTTCAACTGGAACGCGCGATCGCGCACCCCCGGCGTGGTGTCGACGGCGTTGGCGGTGATGCCCTTGACCTGCATCGCCAGCTCCATCCAATTGCGGCCCTGCAGCGGCAGCTCTTCCATTTGCCGGCGATCGACGTTGCCCGACACTTGCGTGGAGCTGATGTCGACGAGCGGCGATTCGCCCGTGACCGTCAGCGTTTCAGAGAGCGACGCGACCTGCATCGAAAACGGCAGCGTGCGGTTCTGGCCGACCAGCAGCTCGAAGTCGGGCACGATCACCGTCGAGAAGCCCGACAACTCCGCCTGCACTTTGTAGCGTCCCGCCTGCAGCCCGCGCAGCCGGAACTCGCCGCGCTCGTCGCTCACCGTCGTGTAGGCGCGGCCGGTATCAATCAAGGTGGCCGTCACGGCCACACCAGGCAGCGAGGCCTTGGTGGTGTCGACGACCGTGCCGAGAATCACGGCGTCCTGCGCCGACGCCGGGGCCGCGAGGAACAGGAACACGGGAAGGACAAGTGTGGCAATCAACCGGGCAGGCATGGCTCACTCCTTTTTCTGCCGTGGGGGCAGGGTGAGTACGACAGGACGATCCAACCGAAACCAAGGAAACCGACGGAGCCGCGGATGAATTGGGCGGACTATAGCACACGGGGTAGGCCTGCCCTGCCATCACGATATGATGGCGCTCGGATGCCTGATACGCATGCGCGACTCGCCCGCCTCTCTGCCGCTCGCTGGCGCCTTGGTGTGATCCTCACTGCCGCGATGACCGCCATCTACGTCGGCTTCACGCTGCTCATCGCATTCAACAAACCGCTGCTCGGCACGGTGCTCGTGCCCGGGCTCAGCCTCGGCATCCTGCTCGGCGTGGTGGTGATCATCACGGCGTGGGTGCTGATCATGATCTACGTGCGCTGGACCAACCGGCATTACGACGATGCCGTGGCCGACATCCGCCGCGATCACCGGGAGGGCCGGTAATGGCGCAGGCCGGTGAACCCAACATCATCGCGATGGCCGGCTTCGTGCTGTTCATCGCTCTGTCGCTCGTCATCACCTGGATCGCCGCGCGCCGCACGCACAACACCAGGGACTTCTACGCCGCCGGCGGATCGGTCACGGCGCTGCAGAACGGCCTCGCGCTGGCCGGCGATTACATGAGCGCCGCCAGCTTCCTGGGCATCGCAGGGCTCGTGGCGCTGTCGGGGTTCGACGGCCTCGTCTATTCGATCGGGTTCCTGGTGGGATGGCCCGTCGTGGTGTGCCTGATCGCCGAGCCGCTGCGCAATCTCGGCCGCTTCACCTTCAGCGACGTCGTCGCCTTCCGGCTGCAACAGGCGCCGGTGCGCGTGGCCGCGGCCGCGGGCAGCCTTGCCGTGGTGGCGTTCTACCTGATCGCACAGATGGTGGGCGCGGGCAACTTGATCCGGCTGCTGTTCGGCATTGATTACGAAATCGCCGTGGCGATCGTCGGCGTGGTGATGCTCGCGTACGTGCTGTTCGGCGGCATGATCGCCACCACGTGGGTGCAGATCGTCAAGGCGGTGTTGCTGCTGTCGGGCGCGTTCATGCTCGCGATGATGGTGCTGGCGCGCTTCTCGTTCAACCCGCTCGCGCTGTTCGCCGCGGCATCCAACCAATACGGCGCCGCGGTGCTGGCGCCCGGGCGCCTGGTGTCGGATCCGGTCGACGCGATTTCGCTCGGCCTGGCGCTGATGTTCGGCACGGCGGGCCTGCCCCACATCCTGATGCGCTTTTACACGGTGCCTGACGGCCGGACCGCGCGCGTGTCGGTGGCATATGCGACGGCGATCATCGGCACGTTCTACCTCCTGACATTTATTCTGGGCTTCGGCGCGATGGTGCTGGTCGGCCAGCCGGCCATCCGCGCGGTTGACGCCGGGGGCAACATGGCGGCGCCGCTGCTGGCGGAGGTAGTGGGTGGGCAGGCATTCCTCGGCTTCATCGCAGCGGTGGCGTTTGCCACCATCCTCGCCGTGGTCGCCGGCCTCACGCTGGCGGGGGCGGCCGCGCTGTCGCATGACGTCTGGGTCAACGTCTTCCGTCACGGCAAGGCGACCGAGCGCGAACAGATGATCGTGGCGCGCAGCAGCACGATTCTGCTGGCGGTGCTGTCGATCGTGCTCGGCATCGCGTTCAAAGGACAGAACGTCGCCTACATGGTCGGCCTGGCGTTCGCGATTGCCGCCAGCGCGAACTTCCCGGCGCTGGTGTTGTCGATGTTCTGGAAGAAGTTCACGACGCGGGGGGCGCAGGCGTCGATTCTCTTTGGCACGGTCGCCACGCTGCTGCTGATCTACCTGTCGCCGACCATTCAGGTTGATCTCTTGCACCGCGCGACGGCGGTGTTCCCGTATCGCAACCCCGGCCTGTTCACGATTCCGCTGTCGTTCGTGATTGGCATCCTGGTGTCGCTGATGACGCCGGAGCCGGCGGCGGTCGAGGGATTCGCGAAGCTGGAGCAGCAGATCCATTTCGGCGCGCCCGACGCGTTATGAACTTCGGTCGCGCGACCTTCGTCCTTTGCTGCTCAGGTCCCTCGTGCCGGCGCCTCCCTTGATCGGACCGCGCGTCCGATACTCCCTGTTCGCGCTCTGGCTTCTCGTGGTCGCCGGAGCGCTGTACCTGTATTTCTTCAAGCGCGAGGCGGTGCAGGGCGAGTTGCAGAACGCCCTGTCGGCGTCGTTCTGGGTGGCGGCCGTCTCGTACGTCTTGATCGGGTCCTTCCGCGCCTTCACGCTGGTGCCGGCCACCTTCCCCCTGCTGATCGCGATGCCGTTCTTCGACCCCTGGGTGCTGCTGGCCCTCACCCTCCTGTGCATCGCCATCTCGTCCTCGATCGTCTACGGCTTTGCCGACGTCATCCACCTGGATGAGCTCTTCGAGCGCAAATACCCGAAGCAGATTCAGAAGCTGAAGAAGGCGCTGCAAAGCTACCAGCTGCCCATCATCATCGGCTGGAGCTTCTTCCTGTTCCTGCCGACCGACTTGATTTGCTATGTCTGCGGGTCCCTGAAGATCAACTTCAGGAAGTTCCTGTTCGGCGTGATTGTCGGCGAGGGCACGGTTTACGCGATCTACATTTTCCTGGGCGATTGGGTCTTGCGACCTTGATGAAATAACCAATAGCGAATTACCAATAACAAAGGTGTGCCGGGGTCTTGGTTATTGGTTTTTGGTTATTGGTTTTTGGTTATTTGTTCCGGCGGCACGGGTTCCCCTCGACTCGCGCAGCGAGCCGAGCACACCCTTCCAAATCAGGAGACCACTCGAACCTGCCTGGAGGCGTACCGCGGAATCTCTCCATCTGTTGTCAGCAGTGTCAGGTCTTCAACGCTGGCCTGTGCGATCAGTATCCGGTCAAACGGATCCTTGTGAATTGGCGGTAGGGCGCAGACCGCGGTGACATGCTCGGGCCGCAGGCCCAGCGGCGTGGCCGCCAGTTGGTCGAGCGCATCCCCCCACCAGGTTCGGGGTTCTCCGACATCCAGCGTGCCTTTCATTGCCTTCAGCACCACTTCCCAATACACGACCGCACTGAGGACGTTGGGGCCGGCGAGAATGGCCTTGCGCACACGGGCCGACAATCGGGCCGGATGGGTCAGCGCGATCAACGCCGTATTGGTGTCGAGGAGATGCCCTGCCGCGCCTTTCACAGATCACCATCGAAGAAACGGTCCGGATCGACTGGCGCATTCCAGCCGCGCCGCAATCGGATACGGTCCCTCATGCCGCCGAGCCGGACCCGGCGTCGGGCCGACGGTGCCGGGCCGATCTGGGCGACGGGTTTGCCATGGCGGGTAATGACGACTTCCTGGCCATCCTCCACCGCACGGATCAGTTCGGTGAACCGGTTCTTCGCTTCGACAATGCTGATGTCCATGATGATGAGTATAGCCATAAAGTATGGCCATATCAATTACTGCGCCGACCCCAGGCGTCAGCTCGTGCCGGCCCGCGGATTTAACGTGATCCTGAATTGGACCGAGCGTTCCTCTGTCGTTCATCATCGGCATCCTGGCTCGGGCACCGGGACGTCAGCACGACGACGGTGTACTTGCACGTCCTCAATCGCGGCGCGCTGGGTGTCCGCAGCCCGGTGGACCGGCCGTGAGGAACGCCGGTGGCTGGAGCCAGACATGAAATGCAGAGTGTGCGGCGCCAGATTGCGGGCAACGACGACGGACTTGCCGTTTAAAGTGACCGAGCGGACCATTGTCATTCTCAAAGATCTGCCTGTGTCGCAGTGCGAGGGCTGCAGCGAGTACCTGATTGCCGATGCCGTGTTCGTCAAGGTCGAAGCACTACTTTCGAAAGCCAACAGTTCAGCCGAATTGGAGATCATTCCGTTCGCTGCTTGAGGCAGCGCGGGCTAACACGGCATGCAGCCGACGGCGCTGGCGGAATCGAGCGCGCCGCGGCTGATGCCTGACGTTAGCGCCAGCCAATCTCTCAATCGGTATTGAATCAGTCGATCACCAAGTCATCAACCGCCAGCAGTCGCTAAATCGTCAATCGGTCATTCGGCAATTGAGGAGGCACGGCGCTCACCACCGGTGCGGCCGAATGTTCTCGGTTGCGTACGACTCGCCCTTGAGGTATCGCGCGCGATCGGCGGGGTCGTAAATCCGCGCCTGCCGGCCCAGATCGAAGCGCGGCGGCCAGTCGAGCGCGCCCAGCTGCGACGCGCCGCGAAAGCGGTTGCGGAAGTCGCGTTCCTCCGACCGCTCGAGCAGGATGTACGGCACGCGGCCTTGATCCCTCAACCAGTCGATCGCGCGATCGAGCCACGCCGGGTCGAGCGAGTCCCACAGCACGGCCTCGCGGCCGGCATGAAAGCGCACCCCGCCGCTCTGCCACACGGTGATCAGCACGGCATTCCCGGGCAGGCGATCGTGCACGACGGCCGCCGTTTCGCGGTAGCGGCCCTCGAGTTGTTGCAGCGTGAACACCTGCCGATCTCCGGCCACTCGTACGGCCAGGATAGCGAGGACCACCGCCACCAGTGGAATGACACCGGCCATGTTGGCCCGCTGCGCCAGGTTCGCCGCGACCGCGCTCGCCAGCACGAGCAGCAGCACGATGGCGGGCAATTGAAAGCGCAGGTACCACCACTCCGGGTACGGCTTGTAGAAGAGATATGACGCGATCACCGCTGCCGCGGCCGCCACGAGCGACCAGGCGATCACCCTCGGCCGATCCTTGAACACGACCGGCGCCAGCAGGGCCAGCAGCGGAAACGGCGTTTGCGTCTCGGAGATGCGGGTCACGAGCTGCGTGATATTCGTGTTCAGAAAGCTGGTGCTGAAGAGCGCGGCTGCGCTGCCGTAGCCGGAACCGAACGGGCTTCCGTACAAGATCTGATTGAGAACAAGAAGGAGCACGACGGCCGGCAGCGCGCCGGCGGCAAAAACCAGGGCTGTCTGCTTCCGATGCTCACGGTCGATGACCAGCGCTGTGACCAGGACCGCGGCGGCCACCGGGGCGAGGTTGGGACGTACCAGGATCGCAACGCCTGTGAGTGCTCCGGCGATGAGCCCGCGCCTGCCAGGCGAGTCTTCCACCTTCGCGCGAAGCGCTTCGGCGGACAAGAAAGACTCGCCTCTACATGCGGCGGCGAGCGCGGCCAGCCACAGTGCCGCGGTGACGATGTCGTTCATCGGCTGCACGACCTGGAACAGCACGATCGGACTGGCGGCGACGAGCACGGCCGCCATGGCGCCCGCGGCGGCCCCGGCCAGGCGGCGGGCCAACAGGTATGCGCACCACACCAGCACGGCCCCGGCCAGCGGCGAAAGCACGAAGATCGCATCGTGGCCGGCAATCGCCACGAGCGGCGCCATCAGCACGGACAAGCCGGGCGCGCAGATCGGCGATGCCGCATCGGCGCGAACGGGCGACGGAATGAAGCCGCCAGGAGCGAATGTCCTCGCGGCGTCCGGCCACGGCGCGCCGACCGCCAGCGGGCTCGCCGGCTGCCACTCGGCGCGCGCCAACGCGTCGGCCATCAAGGCATAACAGGACGAGTCCGATCCGCCGACCGCCCACGTCCCTTTCACCACGCCAAATGAGGCCAGCGCCACCGCAGTCGCGAGGGCGATCGCGGCCGAGACCCGGCTTGCCGCGCCGGAGCCCGACGACGCTCGCAGAGCGTAGTCAGAGCGAAGGCGGGTCATTTCGTAAAGCGGTATTTGAGGAGGACCCCGATCGCCTGCACGCCGTCGCGCCAGCCGATCTTCTTGCCCTGCGCGCGGCTGCGCGGCTCGAAGCGGACCGGCAACTCGAGAATGCTGTGACCATCGCGCAACAGCTTTGCGGAGATCTCGGGCTCGATGTCGAAACGATTGCATTCGAGATTGAGCGACCGCGCCACGTCGGTCGTCATCACCTTGTAGCAGGTCTCCATGTCGGTCAGCGTGCCGCCGAACAGCACATTGGTGGCGCCCGTCAACACCTCGTTGGCGAGGATCGACAGCCACGGCGCATCGGGACGTCCTGCCAGGAAGCGCGAGCCATAGACCACCCGGGTCTGACCCGCGAGGATCGGCCGTACCAGCGCCGCAATCTGGGCCGGGTCGAGCTCGAGGTCGGCGTCCTGGATGGCCACGATGGTTCCGGCGGCCTGGCTGAATCCTGTGCGGATGGCACTGCCCTTCCCCGCGTTTTTCGCGGCATGAATGATCCGCAGCTCGGGCCGCGCCGGAATGCCGTCGAGCACCTCGCGCGTACCGTCGGTCGAGCCGTCATTCACGACGAGGATCTCGCGCGGCGCCGGCAGATCGATCGCGAGCAGCCGCTCGATGACCTCGGCCACGGTGCGCGCTTCGTTATAGACGGGGACGACAATCGAGATCAGATCAGACAAGTTCAGGGTTCAGGGTTCAGGGTTCACCGGGTTCACGGTTCACCAGGTTCAGGGTTCACCGGTCGTTTCGGGCAGTACGACCGCGGCCGGCGTGCGTTTGTCGATCTTACGCGCAGGCACGCCGGCGTAAATGGAATCGCCATCCAGCTTGGAACCCTTCAGCACCACGCTGAGTGCGCCGATCTGGCATTTCTCACCGGCCTCGACGTTGATGCCCACCATGCTCCCGAGTCCGACCGTGACGAAGCGCGACAGGCGCACCGGACCGGTCTTCACCAGGCCGCCCTCCACAGTATGCCCCGAGAGGTGGACGTTTTCGCCGATCACCACGCCGTCGCCGAACTCGAGCATGTTGTGATCCGAAATCGACAGGCTGTTGATGTGCACGCCGCGCCCGATGCGGGCGCCATTCCAGCGCAGGTACAACGTCCACAACGGCGACGCGCGAAAGAAGGTCCCCACCAGCACGCGCACCACGTGGGTCGAAACCATGTAGCGAACCCAGTCGAGTAGCGGCCACTCGAGCGCGCGCAGTTTCCACGCGCCGTTGGGCGCCGTGCGCCACCCGCACATGCCGGTCGAGGCGGCCGAGAGCGCGACCAGCGCGAACGAGAACACCAGGTAAGCCGGCACCAGCGTGGTCGCCACGATGGCCGGCCGCAGCAGCGGAAAGTCGGGAATGGCCCAGGTCAGCGTCCACGTCCAGAAATAGAACGCCGGCAGCACCGACAGTCCGAAGACCAGGCTCTCGACAAGGAAAATGGAAATCACCGTCCAGGCCACACGTCCGGTTTGCGCTGGCGTCACGGCGCACAAGGTACCATAGGGATCGGTGAATCTTGTGATCTTCTGAGCTGGTGAGCTGGTGATTAAGAGCCCTCTGGTCCTCGTGCCGGGAATCGATGGAACGGGGTTGCTGTTCTACCGGCAGCTGCCGCTCCTCGGGCGCCGCTACGCCGTGACCACCACGCGGTTGCGCGACGATGCGGCGCGGATGGGCGAGCTCGTCGAGGACTTGCACACCGCCGTGTCGGCCGCGGCGCCCGATGGCCAACCGGTCACGCTGCTTGGCGAGTCGTTCGGCGGCGCGCTCACGCTCAGTTACGCCGTCGCGCATCCCGAGCGCGTCGCGCGGCTGGTGATCCTGAACTCGTTCGCGCACGTCGGATCGAAGGCGCGATTGCTGCTCGGCTACCACCTGCTGCGGGCCATGCCGTGGCGCCTGATGCCGGTGGTGCGGCAGGTCAACGCCAGCCGCATGCACTCGCCGCAGACCAGCCGCGAGGAGATCCGCCGCTTTCTCCGCGTGATGCGCGGCACGACCCGGGACGGCTACCTGTCGCGCCTGCGCATCCTGCGCGATTACGACATTCGCGGCCGGCTGCCCGAGATCGCCTCACCGACGCTGTTTCTCGCCGCCGATCGCGATCACCTGCTGCCGTCGGTGCAACAGGCCCGCCTGATGCAATCGCTGACGCCGGGGTCGGCGATGCGCGTGCTGGAAGGACACGGGCACAGTTGCCTGGTCGCGCCCGATCTCGATCTCGGATCGATCCTGGAGGAATGGATGGCGCGTGAAAATCGTTAGCCTCGCGCTCAACCTGCCTGGGCCCGTGGCGGTCGCGCGCCTGGCGAGCGCGGGGGCGTCGGCGATCAAGGTCGAGCCGCCATGGGGCGACCCGCTGGCGGGCATTTGCAAGCCGTGGTACGACGAGCTGCACGCGCGCGTGGCGGTCGAGCGACTCGATCTGAAAACCGCGGCAGGCATGGCGGCGTTAAGGCTACGGCTCGCAGCCGCCGACGTCTTCATCGCCGGCCATCGGCCCCGCGCGCTCGCGCGTCTTGGGCTCGACGCCGATGCCCTCGCGCCGCAGTTCCCCGCCCTCCGCCACCTCAATATCGTCGGCGACACGTCCCACCCCGACGAAGCGGGTCACGATCTCAATTACCAAGCACGGGCAGGATTGCTGCAGGGCGCATTGCCGCTGACCCTCGCAGCCGACATGGCCGGCGCCGAGCGCGCTCACGGGGCCGTGCTCGCGCTGATGCATGACGGACCAGGGACGCGCCGGGTGGTCGGCCTGTTCGACGCCGTGAACGACCTCGCGGCGCCCCTCAAGTTTGGCCTTACGGCGCCGGGTGGGCCGTTGGGCGGCGGCAATCCGGCGTATGCGATCTATCCGGCGAAGGAAGGCCTGGTGGCGATCGGCGCGCTCGAGCCGCACTTCCGCGCGCGGCTGTACGACACGCTGGAATTGCCCGACGGCAGCGATCTGTCGATCACGATGCGGACCCGCACGGCCGGGGAATGGGAGCAATGGGCATTGGCCAGAGACATCCCTCTTGTCGTCGTAAAAGCGTCACACCGAAACACCCCTCGACTCGGTCCTGACGGCCCTCGCTCGGGGCAGGCAGAAACACCGAAACACGGAATTTAGGTTTTCAAGAATACTTTCGATGTTTCCGTGCTTCCGTGCTGCCGTGGCTCGTGGTTATTTCACGGTTTTTTTGCGGACGGCTTCTTGACAGGCGCTTGCTTGGGTGGCGGAGCGGGCGTGAACTCGAGCATCACGTTGCTGATGGTGGCCACCGGGCGTCCCGCGGCAGTGTAGGTATCGGTCCCGTCCGGACGCATGACCGACAGTTTCTCTCCCAGGATCGATACCTGATCGACGACGTCTTCCGGTAACGACATCGTGATGAACTCGGACCCGGTCGGCGCCACCGCCTTGACCCCGCCCGGGCCTGCGCCGCCGCCGATGCGATCGAACAGATCCTTGGCCGTACGGAACTCGCTCTGCACGACCGCGCGATCGACCAGCGTGTTATCCATCGACAGCACGCCGATGGTCGCGGTGTACTTCCGATACGCCTGCTTGGCCTTCACCAGCTCCTCGGAATAGGTGTGGCGATTGTGGAGCTCGAACGACAGCATGACCGGGCCGCGATGCGAAGGAATCGTGATGAGCACACCATCCTTAGGTTCGCGTCCCGTCAGCACATCGCAAAATCTCCTCGTCGTCGTCACGCCGACACCCAGCTCGGACGGGCATTGCCATTCGGCCTGGAGCCGCGTGACGACGGGCGGCGCGGCTTTCCTGGCGGTCTTTGCCGGCTTCCTGGTGGGAGAGGTCTTGCGCGTCTGGGCATCGAGCCCGCCGCCGACGAGCAGCATCGCGCAAAACAGGGTCAGCACGAGTCGCATGTTTCCAGTATAGCGTTCGCGTAAGGCCAGCCCATCAGCCCGGCAGGGAGCTTGCTTGCTCAGCGTTGTTGACCGCTGCGCCCGTCAGGTCGATGTCACATATGGTTCGCGCGAGTCTGCTCGTTGTCGACAGATGCCCTTGTGAAGTGCTCACGCGCATGCCGGATTCATCCAACTTTCCGTAAGACCTGAACAGATTATCGGAGGACATAGGAAATGAACCGAGTAAGAGTTTGGCTCGTCACCGTCGGTCTGGCACTCATCGCGGCGCTTCCGGCGGCCGCCCAAATGCAAACGGGATCGATTCTGGTCCGCGTGACCGACGAGCAGGGCGCGGCCGTGCCAGGCGTCACCATCACATTGACCAGCCCGGTGCTGGTGGCGGGCACGATGGCGGGCGTGACCGATGTCGGGGGCGTCAACCGCTTCCCTTCTCTTTCTCCGGGCACCTACTCGGTCAAGGTCGAATTGCAGGGCTTCCGTTCGGTGATTCGTGAAGGCGTGGCGGTGCAGGTCGGGCAGACCGTGCCGCTCGACATGTCGCTTCGCGTCGCGACGGTGGCCGAAACCGTGACGGTCACGGGCTCGTCGCCGGTGGTCGACACCACCAGCGCGAACACGAGCGTCAACCTGAGCGAGCAGTTGCTGCAGGGCACCCCGGGCGGGCGCGACATCTGGTCGCTGGTGGAATACAAGGTGCCGAGCCTGTTGATCACGCGGCCGGATGTCGGCGGCACGTCGGGCGGGTTGCAGGGCGTGTTCAACGCCCGCGGCACGACCAGCGCGCAGAACTCGAGTTACCTGAACGGCATCAACGTCGGCGACCCCGCGGCGATCGGCGCGGCCGGCTTCTATTACGACTTCGACGCGTTCGACGACATCCAGGTCTCGACCGGCGCCCACGACATCACGGTGCCGACGAGCGGCGTGTTCCTCAACATGGTGACCAAGAGCGGCGGCGAAAGCTGGCGCGGCCGCACCACGTTTGCGTGGCTGGGCGATGCGACCCAGACGCAGAACATCGACGACAACCTGCTCCGCTACGGGTTCCGTCCCCAGACCAACTCGGTCGACTACGTCTCCGACGTCAACATCAGCGCCGGCGGCCCGATCATCGCGCGGAAGCTGCGCATCTTCACGTCGTTCCGCGACTGGCGGGTGCACGTCAACGTGCCTGCGGCGTTCTCGACGCTGGTGCTCGACCGCACCGACATCACCTCGGGTCTGTTCAACGCCAACTATCAATTGAGCGACAACAACCGGCTGACCGGCCTCTATTCGCGGCAGTACTACAAGAAGCCGAACCGCTTCCTGGGTGGCTCGAACACCCTCGTGAAGGAATCCACCAGCAACGAAGACGACGTCTTCGACATTTACCAGGTGTTGCTCAACTCCGTGGTCACACAGAAGTTCTTTGTCGACGCGAGAATCGGGCTCAATAAAATCTTCTTCCCGACCTACCTGAACGGGAACGACCAGACGCTGTTCGATTCGGCCACCGGCATCCGCACGCGCATCTTCTCGGCCGGGACCGAGCGCTGGCGCGATCGCTACGAGGCCAATGCCAACGGCCAGTACTACGTCGATGAATGGATCGGCGGGCGCCACGAGTTCAAGTTCGGCTTCGACTACGCGCACATGCCGGTCGAGAACCGCACCACGCGCTTCGACGACGTTGACCTGACCTACAGCAGCGCCACCGGGCTCGCCCAGAACGTCACGCTCTTTGCGACGCCGTTCTTTACCAAGACTGCCGTCGATACCACGGCGCTGTACGCGCAAGACAGCGTGGCATACAAGCGGCTCACGCTGACGGCCGGCGTGCGCTGGGAACGGCTGAATGGCTACCTGCCCGAGCAGAGCAGCCCGCCCAGCCGGTTCTTCCCGTCGCTGAGCCGGTCGTTCGCGGAAGAGCCGGACGTCGTGAACTGGTCGACGGTCGGGCCGCGCATCAATGTGGCCTACGACGTCATGGGCAACGGCCGCACCGCCCTCAAGCTGGCGGGGGGCCGCTACTACTATGTGATTGCGTCGGGCGGCGGCATTCTGGACGGCGTCAACCCGAATGCGAATTACTCGGAACAGTACAACTGGACCGACCTCAATGGCGACCGTCACTTCCAGCCGGGCGAGCAGACCGGCGCGCCGGTCATCAGCCGCGTCGACACCTCGACAATCTCCGTCGACCCTGATTATCTGCGGCCTTACACCGACGAGTTCACCGGCGGCCTCGACCACGAACTGTTCCCGGCGTTGCGCTTGAGCATGAACTATACCCATCGCTCCGAGCGCAACCCGCAGGCGACCTCGAACCCGGCCAACCCCTACGACACGTTCCTGACCACGCGGCCCGACAACGGCCGCGACGGGGTGGCGGGCACGGCGGACGACACGACGTTTCAGTTCTACAACCGGACCTCGACGGCGGTAAACCAGACCTTCTTCACCAACGACCGCAGCTACCGCCAGACCTACGACGGCCTCGAGATCACCGCGACCAAGCGGATGTCGAACCGCTGGCAAATGCTGGCGGGCTACACCTTCGCGCAGAGCCGCGTCGAGGGCCTCAGCGTCAACATCAACCCCAACACGCTGATCAACGTCACCGGGCCGCTGGCCGGGCAGAACACCAACTTCAACGGGCAGATCGGCGACCGGCCGCACCAGTTCAAGCTGACCGGCACCTACGTGCTGCCGTTCTGGGACGTCGGCCTGGCCGGCAACTTCAGCTCGTTGAGCGGCATCGCGATCACGCGCCAGGTGTCGGTCGCGCAGACGGTCGGCGGCACCAGCACGGTGAACGTCGAGCCGCTCGGCTCGTTCCGTCTGCCGCGCCGCACCGTGGCGGACCTTCGCGTCTTCAAGAACGTCAACTTCGGCGCCCGGGCGCTCGAAATGTCGGTGGACTTCAACAACCTCAGCAACGAGAACACCGTATGGGATGCGCGGACGCTGAGCGGCACGATCAACCTGCGCCAGAACGGCGACCCGGCCGGCACCATCAACACCTTGCCGCAGTTCGGCTCGCCCGCGCAGGTCTACGGCCCGCGGAACATCCGGTTCAACGTCGCCTTTAGATTCTAGAAATGCATTGCACGGAAACACGGAATCACAGGAACACGGAAGAAAGCCAAGTTTTCTTTTCTGTGTTTCCGTGGTTCTGTGTTTCTGTGTGAGGTATTACTCGTCGAAGTCGTGGGAGTGGGTCGGCCCCGACGAGACGATACCGCCCCGCAGCTTGAGCAATTCGAGAAACTCCATCCGGGTCCGCGACTGCTCGCGGAACGCCCCCAACATCGCGCTGGTGATCGTGTAGGAGTTCTGCTTCTCGACGCCGCGCATCGCCATGCACAGGTGCGTGGCTTCGCACACGACGGCGACGCCGAGCGGGCTGATCTTCTCGGTGACCGTCTCGGCGATCTGGTTCGTCATGCGCTCCTGCAGCTGGAGCCGGCGGGCGAAGATGTCGACCAGGCGGGGAATCTTGCTGAGCCCGATCACCCGCTTGTTCGGAATGTAGGCGACGTGGCACTTGCCGAAGAACGGCAGCAGGTGATGCTCGCACAGGCTGTAGAAGTCGATGTCGCGGACGATCACCATCTCGCTATAATCGACGCTGAACAGCGCCCCGTTCAGCACTTCATCGATGTCAGCCTGGTAGCCGCTCGTGAGAAACCGCAGCGCCTTTTCGACACGCCTCGGCGTCTGGACCAGCCCTTCCCGGGCCGGGTCTTCGCCCAGCTCAATCAGCAAGCGCTGGATGAGATCCTGCATCTGCGTATTGTATGTCGCCGGTTCGGCGGGTTCGGCAGGTTCCACAGGTTCGTCGGGTTCGTCAGGTTCCGCAGGTTCGATGCTGCTCCCGTTTTCATTTGATGCAGGTGCCGCGATTTCGGTTCCCGTCGAACTCGAACCTGTCGAACCTGTCGAACCTGTCGAACCTGTAGAACGCGCCGCGCAAGCGAGCGAGGGTCCGGACGCTCTTTACAAAGATCGCGAGAATCTGACTAGCGCAAAACGCTCGACCGAGATATGGGCGGCGCGCCTCGCCGCCAATCCCAAAGACTTCGAGTCGGCGTGGAAACTGGCGCAGGGCCGTTACTGGCTCGGCACCAACGGCCTGCCGGAGCCGGAGCGGAAGGGTGCGCTCGAGGGCGGCATCGCGGCGGCGCGAACGGCGATGGCGCTGAACCCATCCAGACCCGAGGGCCATTTCTGGCTGGCGGCCAATATGGGCGCGCTGGCGGAGTCGTTCGGCCTGCGGCAGGGCATCAAGTATCGCGGCCAGATCCGCGACGCGATGGAGATGACGCTGAAGTTGAATCCGGCGTTCCTGGATGGCTCCGCCGACCGCGCGCTCGGACGCTGGTATTACAAGGTGCCGGGCTTGTTCGGCGGCAGCAACAAGAAATCGGAAGAGCACTTGCGCAAGTCGCTCACCTATAACCCGAATAGCATCATCTCGCACATCTTCCTCGCCGAAACCCTCGCCGACATGGGACGAACGGATGACGCGCGGAAGGAGGCGCAGGCCGCCATCGACGCGCCGCTCGATCCGAACTGGGCCCCGGAGGACCGCCGCTTCAAAGAACAAGCGAAACAGTTGCTGCAAAGACTGTCACGCTGACCTTGCCCCATACGGGCCACTGAGACTCAGAGACACAGAGAATCACTTTTCAGAAGACTTCTCGAAAAGAGCGCTTGTCTTTCGATCGGCTCGCTCGACACTCACGCCGGCAGATTCTCCGCGCTCGGGTCCGGACACGGAGCCGGAGGGCGCGTCGACGCGACGAGAGGTTGATTTGAGAAAAAGCGGTGAGCTATGGCCCGCCTTCGCTCACATTAGTACGCTCGAGCTTCGGCGCGGTCGCGCCGTAGCGCTTCGCGTGCAGGCGGACGCTTCATGAGCTGGGCCCAATGCTTTTTGCTCAAAGCAACCTGTTGTCGCGTAGCGGAGCCGGCTGCTGGGTCAACCCCTAGTACGCATAAAAGCCTTTGCCGCTCTTCTTGCCGAAGTGCCCGGCCAGCACCATGCGCTTCAGCAGCGGCGGCGGCGCGAACCGGGTCTCACGGAACTCTTCGAACATGATGTTGGCGATGTAATACGTCGTGTCGAGGCCGACGAAGTCCAGCAGCGCAAACGGTCCCATCGGGTAGCCGCACCCGAGCTTCATGCCGTTATCGATGTCCTCGACCGTGCCGAGGCCCTCTTCATGACAGCGAATCGCATCGAGCAGGTACGGCACGAGCAGCCGGTTGACGATGAAGCCGCCGCGATCGGGGGCGGAGACCGGCTCCTTGCCAATCGCCGTCACGAACCCCATCAGCGCATCGTGGGTCTCCTGGCTGGTCGTCAGCGCGCGGATCACTTCCACCAGCTTCATCAGCGGCACCGGATTGAAGAAGTGCATGCCGCCGACCTTGTCGGGCCGCCTGGTGCCCGCCGCCAGCTCAGTGATGCAGAGCGATGACGTGTTCGACGCGATCAGGCAATGCGGACCGACCACCGCCTCGACTTGCGCGTAGGCCTGCTTCTTGATCTCGACGTTCTCGATGATGGCCTCGATCACGAGGTCGCAGTCCTTCAGGTCCGCGTACTTCGTGGTGCCGGTCAGATTGCCGAGGACGGTCGCCTTCTGCGCCTCGGTGACTTTGCCCTTCTCGACGCCGCCGGCCAGGAACTTCTCGATCCGCCCCAGACCCTTCGTGAGGACGTCTTCGTTGACCTCGAGCGAATAGGTCTTGAAACCCGCTGCCGCCGACACCTGCGCAATGCCCGCGCCCATCAACCCACAACCCAACACACCGACGGTCTTGATCGCCATTCTTATCTCCAGGCGGGTCTAAAGACCCGCCTCTACAGCGCTCCAGGCGGGTCTAAAGACCCGCCTCTACTGCGCCTCGATGATCATCGCAATACCCTGGCCGCCGCCGATGCAGGCGGAAGCCACCCCGTACTTCTTGCGGCGCCGGCGCAGCTCGAGAATCAGCGTGAGCAGGATTCTCGCGCCGCTGGCGCCGAGCGGATGGCCCAGGGCAATCGCGCCGCCGTTGACGTTGACCCTGTTGCGATCGAGGCCGAGCTCTTTCTCGCAGGACAGGTACTGCGCCGCAAACGCTTCGTTGATTTCGATCAGGTCGAGATCGCGCAGCGACAACCCGGCGATGTCGAGCGCCTTCCGGATCGCCGGGGCCGGACCCATGCCCATGAATGCCGGTTCGACGCCGACCGTGGCCCACGACACGATGCGGCCAATCGGCTTGACCGCCCGCGCCTTCACCGCGTCTTCACCGGCGATCACCAGCGCCGCGGCGCCGTCGACAATGCCGCTGGCATTGCCGGCCGTCACCACGCCGTCTTTCTTGAAGGCCGCCGGCAACCTGGCCAGGATCGCCATCGTGGTGTCCTGCCGCTTGTGATCGTCCTGCTCGACCAGCGTGACGCCCTTGCGCGTCTTGATTTCGACCGGCACG
>JANOZI010000680.1:0-1969 GCA_031429375.1 Acidobacteriota bacterium
GGAACTGGGCGCCGAGTATTTCGAGCGTCGCGACCGTGAGCGCACCACCCGGCGGCATGTCAAACAACTCGAAGCGCTTGGGTATAGCGTCACCTTGAATGCCGCGTAGCCCTCGCATACCGTATTTTCTGAGCAGATCAGAAGATCAGGAGGAAGCTTTTTCTTACTGATCTCCAATTCACCCTCTGGTTTCATATCGCAGGATTTGCGATATCGAAGCGGCGGTCATATTGCAGGATCTGCCAGGCTAGAGGCGGGTTTCACCGGAATTCCTCGAGAATTCGATCGGCGCGCTTCCGCTTCTTTGATGGCCATGGCCATGACTGACGATCAAATCGAAGCGTTAACCGAAACCATCATTGGCTGTGCCATCGAAGTGCATAAGACTCTTGGACCGGGACTGCTCGAATCGGTCTATCGAGAATGTCTCGTCCTGGGATTGCGCGGTAGCCGCCTTGGGGTGGAGATCGAACGGCGACTGCCTTTCGACTACAAGGGCCAGCGCATTCGCAGCAAGCTCATCGTCGACCTGTTGGTGGAGAAGTGCATCATCGTCGAACTGAAGGCCGTGGAGTGCCTGCACCCAGTTCATAAGGCACAAGTGATCACTTACCTCAAACTCACAGGTTGCCCGGCAGGCCTGCTGCTGAATTTCAACGCCACGACGTTACTCGGGGGCCTCCGACGGCTCGATCATCCCGAGCGGTATGCGAAGAAGCGATCGAGGTCGAATGTGTCATCAGAAGAGTAGGCCTTTGAAAAAGCTTCTCCTGCTCTCCTGGTCTCCTGTTGAGTCTCGTGCTCTCCTGTTATTTCGTCCAGGTTTTGTACAGTCTGGGTCGCCTATTCGTCGCCTTTGAGCAGGCGGGCCAGCGCGGTCAGGCCGGCGCCAACCAGCCCGATCGACAGATTCTGCTCGAGCCAGATCTCGTTCGCGGGTGAGTCGGCAAACGCCTGTTCTGCCTCCCGTCGCGCTCGGGCGAGCGCAAGCGGCAAGGCGGGGTCGACGGGCTTATCGGTACGATCGGCCTCTCGCAACTGCGCCACGAGTGTCTCGGCCTGCTTGAGATCCAGCATCGAGAGCGGCGAACCGCACTGCGGACAGTCCGATCCCCTGGCAAGGTCGATGGGTGCCCCGCAGTTGGAGCAGTTCACCATCTGGATGTTCTGACGGAGCGCGGCAATCTGCGGTGGCGTCAGCGGTCGAACGAAGTCTTTCTCTTTCAGGAAGTCGAAAAAGGTCTCGAGCCGTCCATGGCCGTTCGGGCAACGAAAGTACTCGAACTTCGTGGCGCGCTGCATGTCTTGCGTTTTTCGCAACCGGCCCCGGCACCGCGGGCACTTCGCGATGCCGGCTTCGCCGCGGGCTACCTTGGCGACGTGCTCGCCAATCAACCGAAACACCACCAGCGTGGCCCCTGGCGTGAGCTGCAGGTTCTCGTGCTCGTCAAACCAGAGAGACTGGCACGGCTTGCACAGGTCGATCGCCACCGTCCGGCCAAGGTGGCCGCCAAGGGTGTGTTCCGTCATCGCAGACGAGCAACGGGGACAGTCCACGGCAGCAAACATATCAGGATGTACTGTGTAGAATCTGAAATCTGAGATCTGAAATCTGAGATTCTTCGACCTCCTGTTGAGTATTATCAGTCGCTATGGGCATAGCCGACTTTTTCAAGGGCGAGCTGATCGACGTCATCGAGTGGACGGACGACTCGCGCGACACGCTCTCGTACCGCTTTCCGGATGACGACAAGGCGATCAAGAACGGCGCGCAGCTGATCGTGCGCGAGTCGCAGGTCGCGCAGTTTGTCTACCTCGGCGAATTCGGCGACACCTTCCCGCCCGGCAAGCACACGCTGACGACCGACAACATCCCGATCCTCACCAAGCTGAAGTCGTGGAAGTACGGCTTCAACTCGCCGTTCAAGGCCGACGTCTACTACGTCATCACGCGGCTCTTCACCGGCAA
>JANOZI010000681.1:0-2148 GCA_031429375.1 Acidobacteriota bacterium
TAGACGTCGTTCTCCTGCGGATAGTGCGGCACGTTCGGCAGCACGCCGATCACGCGATGCGGCCGATCGTTCATCTCGAAGACCTGGCCGACGATGTTGGGGTCGCCGCCGAACTTGGTGCGCCAGTAGGTGTGGCTGAGCATCAGCACCGCCTCGGCACCCTCGACATCGTCCGACTGTACGAAGGTGCGGCCGATGAGCGGCTTGATGCCGAGCAGGTCGAAGAAGTTCGCCGACACCACGCCGGTGTTGACGGCGTCGGGCTCGCCGCGATTGATCAGGTCGAAGTTCATCTGGTGGTATTCGACCAGGCCGTCGAAGACATCGGCCCTGGCGCGATAGTCGAAGTACTCCTGGATCGACACGCCGGTCTGGCGCTGGCCCGCAAGCGGCGCCGATTGCTGCACCACCACCAGGCGGTTGCCGTGCTCGTACGGCAGCGGCTTGAGCAGCACGCCGTTGATCACGCTGAAGATCGCGGTGTTCGCGCCGATGCCGAGGCCGAGCGTCAGCACGGCAAGGGCGGCGTAACCGGGGCGCTTGGCAAGCGCGCGCGCGCCGTAGCGCAAGTCGGCGACGAGCGTTTCGAGCCAGCTGACGCCGCGCGCATCGCGGGTTTCTTCCTTGTGCTTCTCCATTGGTCCAAAACTCCTCAGCGCCCGCAGGCGGGCGTCTTGCTGGCTCATGCCCAGCTTGATGTGCTTGTCGGTTTCCATCTCGATGTGGAAGCGCACTTCGGCATTCAGCCCCCGGTCGAGCTCGTCACCACGAATCAGTGCGAGTAGTCGTTTCCACATGGCAAACTACGCCTCGCTCGCCAGGATCTTCGCGACCGCGCCGGTCATGCGCTCCCACTGCTGCGTTTCGTCTTTCAACTGCCGCTCGCCTTTGCGTGTGAGCCGGTAGAACTTCGCTTGCCGGTTGTTGTCGGATGCGCCCCACTCGGAGTCGATCCAACCGGCGGTTTCGAGCCGCTGCAACGCCGGATAGAGCGAGCCCTGGTTGACGCGCAGGACGTTGTCTGAAATCTGCTGGATGCGTTGCGAAATACCCCAGCCATGTTGCGCCCCGAGCGCAAGCGTCTTCAGGATCAACAGGTCGAGCGTGCCCTGGAGAAGATCGAGCTTGCCGGCCATCTAGTCTAGCGCCCCGTCCTTGCCGGAAGTTTGCGGCGGGTCCAGTCGACGATCGACCCGTCGTACAGCCTGGAGTCGTAACCGAGATGGCGCGCCACGAAGTACGTCACCGACGCGCGCATCCCGACCATGCAATAACTGACGACCGGCGTGCCCTTAGTGGCGCCGATCGCCTCGAACTTTTTCTGCAGCTCGGCGTCCGGCAGGAAGCGGCCGGAGCTATCGAGCAGCGTGTTCCACACCAGTTGCCGCGCGTCAGGAAGATGTCCGACGACATGCGCGCCGCGCATGCCGCCGTCGGCGCCGGTGAACTCGGCATCAGGCCGGGCGTCGAGCAGCGTGATCTGCGGCGTGGTCGCGCTGGACTTATCGAGCGTCGACGGGGCCAGGCGCTGCGTGATCCAGTCCGCAGTCGCCACGACGTCTGGACGCGGCTGTGGCGTCAACACTCCGGCGGTGACCCGCTGAGCAGCGCCGGATTCGACCGCCCCGCCGTTTGCCTTCCACGCGTGAAGAACAGCCGGGTCGCGGGAATCGCCGAGCCGTACACAACGACCCTGGACCGATCGGAGACGCCGGCGGCCGCAAACACCGCGCGCAACTGGTCAACAGCTGGCAGCTCAGACCCGAGGCCGTCAGCGTCGACGGTGATCTGGTCGTAGCGGACAAACCGCGCGCCTGGAATGTGTTCTAACTCGAAGTCGGCCGGATTATTGCTGACGGCCAGCACGATGGTGGCCGGCTGCTTGAGCGCGAGTGCGAGCTCCGCGGGCGAAATCAAAAGCCCCGGAGCGGCCGCGATGACAGCGAGGACGGTGAGTATTGTCGACATTCGACAGAAGAATGCACCTGCTCTTGTCGGATGTCAACAAGAGCGCCAAAATGCCTGAAACGGCCGCTGGGACAGCACTCCCTGACGGTGGCTACGGTGCCTAGGTGCCAGAGGTGCCCAGGTTGGTGCCAGGGGTGCCGGGGGTGCCGGGGGTGCCGGTGCCGGGTGCGGGCTTAGATG
>JANOZI010000682.1:0-3772 GCA_031429375.1 Acidobacteriota bacterium
CGCGGCCCGCCGCGATAGTTGTGCTCGCTGCGGCAGAAATCGCACGACACGCGCAGCGGCTGCGCGTTGCCGTCGACGACGATCACCGTGTGAATGCGATCTTCATGACACGATCGGCAGTGATCTTCCACCGATTGTCCGGCGCGGTACTGGCGGAGCGGCGAGGCCATCAACTGCTACGAGGGTTAGGGCGCGAATAGATCATCGATCGACAACGCGAACCCGGGCAAGAGCGAAGTCTCAACCATGGCGGCGTGGCCGGCGTCCAGATCACTTGCGCGTGGGAACGATCCGTCGTACTGCCGCCTGAACACGGTGACGCGTTGTCCTTTCGGGTCCACGATCCAATACTCACGCACGCCCTTTTCTTCGAACAGCCGTCGCTTGATGCCCTCGTCTCGCTTCCGCGTGCTGCGTGACAGGATTTCGATCACCAGCGCCGGCGGCCCCTGGACATTGGCCTCGGTGAGGATGTCCTGCTGGTCACCCGCCACGAACAACAGGTCCGGCTCGACCACGTCGTAGTACGACAGCACCACATCAAGCGGCGACAGGAACACGCGACCGAGGTGCCGGCGCCCAACCAGGAAGTTGCCAATGGCAAGATGGAGGCGGCCCAGCAATTCCTGGTGACCCAGATTCGGCGAGGGCGTCACGTAGTGGACCCCGTCGATAAGCTCGTGCCTCTTCCCATCGTCCGGGAAGTGCACGAAGTCGTCGTACGTGAGACGCACGTTGGAACGAGCGGCCGTCGGCATCGCGTCCTCTCCCCGCATGATCGGATCTTACACCTGCGCATGCAGGGTCGAGCTGCGAACAGCATGCCACGCAGACTTCGGCCAAAACGCGAGGGGGGCGGTGCGGGCATGGCAGGAACTGCGCCATGCGCGTTCGTCGTGTGCAGCAGATTCTGCGCTAGGCTCGGGGAAGGGAGCCTGCAGGGTGTGATGACTTACGGCATTCGCGTGGCCACCGTGGCCGACACTCCGCACTTCGTGAAGCACCGTGAGCGGATGTTTCGCGACATGGGGATCCCCGCCGACTTCGACGCCATGGCAGCGGCTGCGACGACGTGGCTCGCCACCGCAATTCCCGACGGCGCCTATCGCGGCTGGGTGGCAACGACACCGGATGGAGCGGTCGTCGCCGGCGGCGGGTTGATCGTGATCCCGTGGCCGCCGGGGCCCTTCAGCATGGATCCGCGCTGCGGGTTCGTGTTCAACGTCTACACCGAGCCCGCACACCGCAAGCAGGGTCTCGGGCGCCGTTTGATGGCGGCGATGCACGAGTGGTGCCGCGGCGAAGGCATCGAGCGCGTCGTGCTGAACGCCAGCACGTTCGGCCAGCCGATGTATGCGGAGATGGGCTATGTCGTCGCCGCCGAGCCGATGATGCGGATTCGCCTGTAGAGGCGGGTCTTTAGACCCGCCTATTCGAGACCCGCCTATTCGATGGCCGCATCCACGAGCATTGGCGAGAGCGCGCGCACGAGGTCGGCGGGGGCCAGTGCGATGAGGAATCCCCTGCGGCCACCGTTGATGTAGATCCGATCGAGAGCGGCGATCGATCGCTCGAGATAGACGGGCATCGTCTTGCGGGTGCCGAAGGGCGAGGTGCCGCCGACCAGGTATCCGGTGTGTTTCTGCGCCACCTCGGGATCGCACGGCGCAACCGTCTTGCACCCGATCTGTCTCGCGAGATTCTTGGTCGAAACGTCGCGATCGCCGTGCATCAGCACGATCAGCGGCTGCTTCTGCTCGTCTTCCATCACCAGCGTCTTGATCACGAGGTGCTCGTCCACGCCAAGCTCGCGCGACGACACGGCAGTCCCGCCGCGCTCCTCGTAGCGATAGAGGTGCTCGGTGAACGGCACCTTGTGCAGACGTAGCAAGTGAATTGCCGGTGTGGCTGACATACCGCGACGCCCAAATGCCTTACACGGAAACACAGAATCACGGAAACACCAGAACATTCCTATCTCGAATGCATTTTAGAACAGTCTGTCCGTGCTTCTGTGTTTCTGTGCTTCTGTGTAATGTATTTCACTCGGATCGTAACGCAACCATCGGACTCACCCGCGTCGCCCGGAAGGCCGGGATTGCGCTCGCCGCCAGCGCCACGATCACCAGCGCGACCGGCACCAGCGCAAACGTCATCGGATCGCTCGGCGCCACTTGATACAGCAGGCTCTGCATCGCACGGGACAGCGCAAACGCCGCCACCAGTCCGGCGGCAATGCCGCTGCCCGTGAGCGCCAGGGCCTGCTTCAACACCAGGCCGACCACCTGCGATCGATCCGCGCCCATCGCGAGCCGGATGCCGATCTCGTGCGTGCGGCGCGCCACCAGGTACGCGAGCACGCCGTAAATGCCGACGGCCGCGAGCGTCAGCGCAATCACCGCGAACGCGCCCATCAGGAAGCCGGTCAGCCTCGAGGTGGCCAGCGCCGTCGAGACCACCGCGGTCATCGGGCGGATGTTCGACACCGGCAGGTTCGGGTCGAGTGTCCGCACTTCGTTGCGCACCGCGCCGGCGATCGCCAGCGGATCACCCGTCGTGCGCACCACGATATAGGCGGACCGAACCACGCCGCCGCCCGTCACGACGTGCCACTGCGCGTGCGGGATGTAGAACTTCTCCTTGACGATGCCGGTGACACCGTTGTGCCGTTCGTCGGCCACGATGCCGACGACGGTGACCCACGGGTTCTTCATGTTGCCGACGCGGATCCGTCCGCCCACGACCGTGTTCGGATCCTTCCAGTACGTGCGCGCGAGGGTCTCGTTGACCACCGCCACCAGCTGGCTGCCGGTGGTATCCGATCCCGCAAACCATCGCCCGCGCGACAGCCGCGTGCCCATGGCTTCGAACGCGCCATCCGACACGATCTGCCAGTCGCCCTTGGCGTTGTTGCCCGGCGTTTCCTCGAAGCCCTCGACATCAAGTCCGTAGTCGCCAATCGACGAGGCCAGCGGCAGCGATCGCACCACGCCCGCCGACTGCGCGCCCGGCACCGAGCGCACCCGCTCGATCAACTGTCGGTAGAAGGCGACCACCTTCTCTGGCGTGTCGTACCGCGCCGCCGGCAGCGACAGCTGCATCGTCAACATCCGTTGCGGGTTGAAGCCGAGATCGATCTGCCCGAGGGCGGCGAGGCTGCGGATCATCAGGCCGGCGCCGATCACGAGCACGACGGCGAGCGCGACTTCGGCCACCACCAGCAACCCGCGCAGGCGCTGCCGGGCGCCGCCGACGGTGGACTGTTGGTTGCCTTCGCGGAGGGCATCCACCAGATTCAACCGCAGCGTCCGCAGCGCAGGAGCGAGGCCGAACACCAGCGTCGTGATCACGCCGAGCACTAGCGTAAAGAGGACAACGGCCCCATCGAGGCGGACCGGCGCGAGGGGCGGAAGACTGGTCGGGTCGAGCGTCATCAGCACGCGCAGGCCGGCGGCGGCGAGGCCGAGGCCGAGCACCGCGCCCAGCACCGCGAGCACGACGCTTTCGGTCAACAGTTGCCGCACGAGGCGATCGGGGGCCGCGCCGATGGCGGTGCGCACGGCCATTTCGCGCAGGCGCGCGTCGCCGCGAACCAGCAGCAGGTTGGCGACGTTCGCGCAAGAAATCAACCACAGGAAACCGACCGCGCCGGTCAGCAGCCACATCGCGGGGCGCACGCCGCCGCGGATCTCTTCATCGAGCGGCACGGCAAACGCCGTGAACTTCATCGCGGCGGGATAGGCGCCCTGCTCCGTGAGCCGCACCGCAATGG
>JANOZI010000683.1:0-1822 GCA_031429375.1 Acidobacteriota bacterium
CGCCCAGAAGTTCCGCGCGCTCGGCGCGGTGCGGGGCGACGTCGGTCTGGCGATGGCCCGCCAGCATCGGCCGGACGCCATCACGCTCGACCTCGACCTGCCCGGGCTCGACGGCTGGAACGTGCTCGACCGGTTAAAACACGACCCCAGCACGCGCCATATCCCCGTGCATGTGATCTCGGTCAGCGACGATTCGCACCGTGGCATGCGGCTCGGGGCCCGCACCTACCTGGCCAAGCCGTCGGATCCGGATTCGCTGAGCGAAGCGTTTGCCAACATCCGCGAGTTCACGGATCGGAAACTGAAGACGCTGCTGATCGTCGAAGACGACGAGGTGCAGCGCGAGACGCTGGTCGAGTTGATCGGCGATGGCGACGTCAAGATCACGGCGGTCGGGTCCGGCCAGGAAGCGCTGGACGAGCTGGAAGCGCAGCCGTTCGACTGCATCGTGCTCGACCTCGGCCTGAGCGACATGAGCGGGTTGGACCTGCTCGAGAAGATGCGCGCCGACAAGGCGCTGTCGCAGGTGCCGGTGATCGTGTACACCGGCAAGGAGCTGACCCGCCCGGAAGAAGCCGAGCTGCGGCGGCTGGCGCAGACCATCATCATCAAGGACGTCAAATCGCCCGAGCGCCTGCTCGACGAAACCGCGCTCTTCCTCCACCGCGTGGAAAGTACGCTCCCCGCGGAGAAGCAGAAGCTGCTCGATCAGCTGCATCGCAGCGACCCGACCCTGGCCGGCAAGAAGGCGCTGGTGGTGGACGACGACATCCGCAACATCTTCGCGCTGACCAGCATCCTCGAGCGCTACGAGATGGACGTGCAATACGCGGAGAACGGCCATGATGCCTTGCGGATGCTCAATGAAAACCCCGACATCAATGTGGTATTGATGGACGTGATGATGCCGGAAATGGACGGCTACGAGGCGACGCGGCGCATTCGCGAGAACAGCTCGTTCGAGAACCTCCCGATCATCGCGCTGACCGCCAAGGCGATGAAGGGCGACCGCGAGAAGTGCATCAATGCCGGCGCCTCAGACTATGTGACCAAGCCGGTCGACACCGACCACTTGATCTCCCTGCTTCGGGTCTGGCTGTCACGGTGAACAAGGTCAACATTCTCGTCGTCGACGACCGCGACGAGAACCTGGTCGCCCTCGAGGCGGTGCTCAACGAGCCGCACTACCGGATCGTCCGGGCGCGGTCCGGGCGCGAGGCGCTGCGCGAGGTCCTCGAGCAGGACTTCGCGCTGATTCTGCTCGACGTCGTGATGCCCAACATCGACGGCTACGAAACGGCCACGCTGATCCGCGAGCGGCCGCGCTCGAAACAGACGCCGATCATCTTCCTGACCGCCAACGACTGGGGCGCGTCGCACGTGTTCCGCGGCTACAACGTCGGCGCCGTGGATTACCTGATCAAGCCGGTCGCGGCCGACGTGCTGCGGTCGAAGGTCGCGGTCTTCGTCGAGCTGTTCAACCGGCAGGAAGCGCTGCGCAAGGGCCAGGAAGAGCTCGAAAAGACCATTACCGAGCGCACCCGCGAGCTGGCGGCCACCAACGTGAAGCTGTCGGCCGAAATCGAAGAGCGCACCCGCATCGAGCAGGAGCGCGTCGGGCTGCTGCTCCGCGAGCAGGCCGCGAGGCTCGAGGCCGAAGCGGCCAACCGGCTGAAAGACGAATTCCTCGCGACCTTGTCGCACGAACTGCGCACGCCGCTGAACGCGATCATGGGCTGGGCGCACGTGCTCGGCCAAAGCCCCGGCGACCGTCAAACCGTGCAGCGCGCCGCCGAAGTGGTCCGGCAGAACGCGGCGGCGC
>JANOZI010000684.1:0-3630 GCA_031429375.1 Acidobacteriota bacterium
CATGACGCGCTCGACCCACGCCGACACGTTCGACAAACCTGAAGGTTGGTCGCCACTCAAGTCGGTATGTGGGGACAAAACTTTAGGTTTGTCCAAGGAGTCATCGATGAATGATCGACGTGAGTTTTTCATGGCCATGGCCGCAACGCTGATCGCGGCCCGCGGCGCCAACGCGGCACCCTCCGCGAAGCCGGTGGCGCAAAAGGATGCGCCGAAGATCAACCTCGACGGCTGGCAGATGACTGCGAGCGAAGTCAGCTATCCGCCCGGTGAATCGTCCGGCAAGCACCGCCATCCGGGTTTCGTGATCGGCTACGTGCTCGAAGGGCAGTACCGGTTTGCGGTCAACGATCAGGCGCCGCAAGTGCTGTCGCCGGGCCAGATGTTCTTCGAGTCGTTCGACGAGCCCGGCCAGGTGCACGCGGTGTCGGGCAACGCCAGCACGACGCAGGCGACGAAGATCCTGGCGATCGTGTTCACGAAGAAGGGCGACCCGGTCACGATTCCCGGCGCGTAGAGGACGCTATTTTTCCCGGCTCCATCTCCGATCTGCAGCAGCGGCTGGCGGCGCAGCATTACGTCGCCGACCGCGGCCTTGCCGTGTCCGTGTTTCTCGCGCTCCGGCTGGGGCGGCCGCTGTTTCTCGAAGGCGAGGCCGGCGTCGGCAAGACCTCCCTGGCGGGCGCGGTGGCCCAGGCGCTCGGCGCCGACCTGATCCGGCTGCAGTGTTACGAAGGCCTCGACATCAACCACGCGGTCTACGAGTGGGACTACGCGCGGCAGCTGCTCGAGTTGCGCATTCTCGACGCGGCCGGTGACCTCAATCGCGACGCGGCGCGGCGCGAGCTGTACAGCGAAGCGTTCCTGATCAAGCGTCCGCTGCTGCAGGCGATCGATCCGAAGCGGACCCATCCGGCGGTGCTGTTGATCGACGAGATCGATCGCGCCGACGAGGAGTTCGAGGGCTACCTGCTCGAGCTGCTGGCCGAGTTCCAGTTCACGATTCCCGAAATCGGCACGGTGCGGGCGAAGGAGCCGCCGCTGGTCATCCTGACGTCGAACCGCACGCGCGAAGTGCACGACGCGCTGAAGCGGCGCTGCCTCTATCAGTGGATCGAGTACCCGTCGTTCGACAAGGAAACGGCGATCGTGCGCGAGCGGGTGCCCGGCGCATCCGAGCGGCTCGCCGCGCAGGTTACTGCGGTGGTGCAGGCCCTTCGTACCGAAGAGCTCTACAAGGTGCCGGGCGTGTCCGAGACGCTCGACTGGGTCGCGGCGCTGGTGGCGCTCGATCGTCACGCGCTCGATCCGGCCGCGGTTGAAGACACGATCGGGGTCGTGCTCAAGTCGAAAGACGATCTCGACGCCCTTCGCGGCGAGCGGCTGGCGGCGCTGCTTGCCCGCGTGCCGGCGGCACACCGTGTCTGAGCTGCTGCACAACCTGATCGTGTTCGGACGGCTGTTGCGCAGCCGCGGGCTCGATGGCGACGTCGGGCGCCTGCTCGACACCGCGGGCGCGCTGCAGCACGTTGACCTTGGCGCGCGCGACGAGGTCTTCCATACCTGCCGCGCGCTGCTGGTGCGCCGTCACGAGGACTTGCCGATCTTCGACGCCGCGTTCGAGACGTTCTGGAGTCTCGACCCGCCATCGCCGACTGATGCCCGACCAGACGGCCCGCCACAGACGGCCGTGATGGACTCGTCAGGACCGCTGACGGTCGAGGGCGACGCCGAGGGCGAGCCCGAGCCCGGCGCCGTGCGGACGTGGAGCGACAGTGCCGCGCTGGCGCACAAGGACTTTGCCGCATTCACACCTGGAGAAGTGCTGCTCGCGCGCGCCGCCCTCGCGCGCCTGGTGTGGACGCCGGGGCTGCGCCGGACGCGGCGCTGGGTGCGCGGCCGCGGTCCGCAGATCGATCTCAGGGCCGCCCTGGCACGCAGCGTGCGCACCGGCGGAGACATCCTCGTCTTGCCGCGGCGCATGCGGCGCCTGCGTCCGCGTCCGATCGTGTTGCTGTGCGACGTCAGCGGATCGATGGAGCGCTACTCGCGCATGCTGGTGCACTTCGCGCACGCGATGGCGCGGCGCCACCGCCGGGTTGAAACCTTCCTGTTTTCGACCCGGCTGACGCGCATCACCCGGCAGCTGCGCGGGCGCCGGCTGGACCAGGCGGTGACCGCCGTGAGCGCGCTCGTGCCGGACTGGTCGGGCGGCACGCGCATCGGTGCCGCGCTGCGCGAATTCCACCAGACGTGGGGGCGGCGAACGCTGCGCGGCGGTCCGGTCGTGCTGCTCGTCTCCGACGGCTGGGACCGCGGCGATCCCAATGAGCTGCGCGATCAGATCGCGCGGCTCCAACGCAGCTGCCACCGGCTGATCTGGCTCAACCCGCTGATCGGCACGACCGGGTACGAGCCCCTCACGCGCGGGTTGCGGGCGGCGATGCCGTTTGTAGACGACTTCCTGCCGGCTCGCACGCTGACCGATCTCGCCGACCTCGCGGTACACTTGAACACGATTCCGGCGCGCTAGCGACACCAGAACGAGGACACCATGGCACATCTCAGAGCGACCGCTTCGCTATTGGCACTGCTGATTCTCGCCGTGAGCGTGGCGAGCCTGCTCGGCCAGCAAGCCCCCGTTGGCTACGACGACACGCCCATGCAGCCGGACGGCAAATGGCGCGTGCACGACAGCCGCCGGCCACGGCCTCAGGTGGTGACGCCCGCAGCCTTCGTGTCCATCCCGCCGCCCAGTGATGCGATCGTGCTGCTCGGGCCGGGAAGCAGTCTCTCGAGCTGGACGGCCACCGACGGTTCCGCCACACCGTGGCCGATGTCGGACGGCATTCTCCAGAGCGGGAAAGGAATGATCCGCACCAAGTCCGAGTTCGGCGACATCCAGCTTCACGTCGAGTTCGCCACGCCGTCCGACGTGAAGGGCAACAGCCAGGACCGCGGCAACAGCGGCGTGTTCCTGGCGGGCGTGTTCGAGATTCAGGTCCTCGACAGCTTTGACAACCTGAGCTATGCCGATGGCCAGGCGGCGGCGATGTACGGCCAGCATCCGCCGCTCGTCAACGCCTCCCGCAAGCCCGGAGAATGGCAGTCGTACGACATCACGTTTTTCGCGCCGCGGTTCAACGGCGATACCCTCGCCACCCCCGCCGTCGTGACGGTGTTCCACAACGGTGTCCTGGTGCATCACGCCCGTCCGTTTTGGGGCCCGACCGCCCACAAGCGCATCGAGCCCTACGCGAAGTCCAACGCTCGAGGCCCGCTGCGCCTCCAGGATCACGGCAACCCGGTGCGGTATCGCAACATCTGGCTGCGGGAACTTCAAGAGAACCTCGGAGCGGCCGCGCGCTAATGGACATCACCGGTTCCTACACCTTCAACGCCCCTCCCGCTCGCGTGTGGGCACTCCTCATGGATCCACACGCGATCGCGTCGTGCATCCCCGGGTGTGATCGATTCGAGCCGGACGGGCCGGATCGGTACAAGGCCATGCTCACGCTCGGTCTGGCCGCGATTACCGGCACCTACGAGGGCACGGTCGTGATCACCGACAAGACGCCGCCGTCTTCGTACCGGTTGAACGTGGAGGGCGAGGGCAAGGCAGGATTCGTC
>JANOZI010000685.1:0-12614 GCA_031429375.1 Acidobacteriota bacterium
ATCACGGTGGCGGCATCTCGTCGCTCGCCCATGATCCCGAGCAGGAGCACGACGCCAAACAGCAGAATTCTTGTCACCGGAGCTCCTGTCACAAGGACGTCACGCGGTTGAAGGGGTCGGCCATAGTCGGATTCGAGGAGCGCGGAGTTAGGCCCAGCCGAGTTCCTTCATGGCCAGGCCGGCGTGCCAGATTTTGGTCATGTGGACGATCTTGTCCCCCTCGAACTGCATGACATAGACGTAGTCGGTGCTGGTGTGGCGGCCGGTCGGAGGAACGGGGCCGCCTTGGCCGGTATGGGTGGCGTGGAACACGCCGTAGGCGGCCACATTGTTCCGGGTTGCATCCGTCGCGAACGACTTCACCTCATAGCGGCCGTCGGGCATGACCGTCAGCATGCCCTTCATCCAGTCGGTGTACTGAGCGAGTGTCGTCACGTCGAGCAGCGGCTCAGCCTGGGCGCTGAAAGTGGCGTTGGGCGCGCAATAGGCGCGGCAGACTTCCCATCCCTTTCCCGTCTCGCAGGCGGCGAAGAAGGACTCAGCGACACTCGTAATCGATGCCATGTGGACGTCTCCTGTTGTATGCATTCGGGTCGTCGGATGCCGTGGTGGTTAGACAGCGCATCTTAACGTCGAAGAGGATGTTTGTTGAAGAACTCCCACATCTCTCCCGTGGCGTCGATGGCGGTACTGGTCGGCCCCGCAAACCACTCCGGCATCGGCCCGCCGCCCGGCCACGTGTGGCCTCCGTTCTGAATGGTGTAGAGCACGACGTCCGCGTCGCCCGCACAGTTCGTGTATTCGCGGCGCGTGACATCATCTGCCACTGCTGATTCCACTGGGTCGGGCCCGCACTGGTTCTTCTGTGCCCAGTCCGCGGTGAATCTCGGGATGCGTGGAAACAGATGGTTCGCGGCCACCCACGATGTGCCGCCGTTGTAGGCGGTAAACCGATCGGCTGTGCCATGAAATGCGATCATCGGCACCGGCCGCCGATCCGTACACCGGTTCACCGGCAGGAAGTGAGCCGCCCCCACCAGTCCGACGGCCGCGATCCGATCCGACAGTGTGCAGGCCAGCATGAACGACATGCCGCCGCCGTTCGACATTCCGTTTGCGTAGATCCTTGCCGGATCAACGTTGTAGGTCGTCTTCAGCTGGTCGATCAAGTCCGAGATGAAAGTGACGTCCCGCCGGTTATCGGCGCCCTGGCCCGCCCGCCAGGCTCGGGGCCCATTGCCGCCCAGTCCCGAGGGGTACACAACAATGAGCCCTTCGCGTTCGGCCACCTCGTTCCATTGACTGAGTTCCCGTTGCGCCGCTCCCCAGAGCGACGCGCCGTGCAGGCTGATGACCAACGGCGCCGGTTTGGAGCGGTCGTAGCTGCTCGGGACGTAGAGCAAGTACTCTCGCTCCCGGCCCGAGGACACAACGGTGCCGTTGTGGCGTTTCCCAACGTGGTATCGCACGGCCTCCGTTACCGCCAGCGCCACTGGCACGCTGATCAGAACCAGTACCGCGACGAGCACCATTCGCCGGCTCTTCGTCGTCATCGGTGCCGGTTCCATGCGAGGGCCAGCGGCGCCGCGGACACCCGCGCGAGCGGGATCGCCAGAATCGCGAAGAGCGCGAGGATGAAGCGCGGGATCAATGGCGTGTCGATCCACCAGACGAGCACACCGTAGAGCGCGAGCACCGCTGCCAGCCAGCACGCGGCACCAATGATGAGTGTGCGGTCACTGAGCAGCCGGCTGCGGTAAAGACGGACGGCAACGCAGACCGCGATCGCCATCTTCAAGCCGACCAGCACCGCGACGATCCACGGCCACACGTCCCACAGCGTACTGATCGTGCGTCCGCTCTCGCTGATCCATTCGAGGATGGGCCCGATGATCACCAGAAACGTCAGGGCCATGAAGCCGTTGGTCTTGATGATCCATTCACGGCCGGTCAGGCCGACGTACAAACCCTGCACCAACTTCTTCCACGTTGATGCCATCAGCGCCGCGAGCACCAGGAGCGTGAGCACGATGGCGCGAGGTGTTCCGATGATCTCGATGACGTGACGTGCTCGTTCGGTCACGATCGGCGAGGTGCCCGACAGGATCAGTCCAAGCGGTATCGCGATCACGATCAGCAGCCATGCGCCCAGCGTGCTCCACATCGCCATTTTTAGTTTGGCGGCGACGAGCGCAGGGCCGGTCATCGGCCGCGTCGCTGTAAACGGCGTCACGCCGTACGAATCACGCCCCTGCGCATTTGCCTGACTGACCGCTGCGGCGGCGAACCCGGCCATGACCGGCGGCGTCACCAGCACGGCAATCAGCACGTAGGCCACGAGCGCCGGCGTGTCGTTGCCGGGAACGAACAGCAGACCGAACTCGAACGGCAGCAGGATCGCCACCATTGTCGGCAGCGATCGGCCGTGCCGTCGCCACTCAAACCACGCTTGCGCTCGGGCAGGCGAAACGAAGTTGTGTTTCACTCGTTGCGAGCCATTCCCCACCCGGCTTGCGCTCCCGAGCCACCAATCGGGCACCTCGCCCCTGCGCGCCCGCGCCACCGCAAAGCAGGCAGCGAGATATGCGAGCGGAAGCTGCGGTGCCAGGAAGGCGATCATCAAGGGTTCGGAAACTTCGTAATGGATCGCAAATATGACGATGGTATCCAGCGTGATCAGCCAGAGCACGGTGAACATCACACGCAGTCCCCGCAAACCGTACGGCATCCATGTCAGCGCCTGCGTCCAGGCGAGAAATGCCGCGGCGAGCAGGGCCGGCCAAATCAAGGGGAGGTCGATGCCCCACGGCCAGCGTGCGAGAAGTGCCGTTGTGAGCGTCACAATCGCCATGGCCGCCGTGCCATACAACATCGGCCACCCCGCCAGCGCGGCGGTCGTCACCGGCATCGCGAACATGCGGGCGGGATAGATCGATTGGCGCGCGGCCAGATCACCGGTCAGGCCGAAGCTGAACACCGCGAGGAAATACATGAACATCACGGACCAGGGAACGGTCAGCGCGGTTGCCGTGCCATCGCCCAATTCAACGGTCGTGTCACGCCCGACGATCGCGAGTTTAAACGCCGCCGCGAAAAGGACGTAACCGACCAGCCCGATCGGTCCCCAGCGGTGTTGTTGGCGAAACTCCCACGCGATCGCAGCGGCTGGTGAACGCATGACCTACGCATCCGGCGCCGCGGGCACTCCGACATGGGCGACGAAAATTTCGTTGAGCGACGCGCCGCCATGTGATTGCTTCAGGGAGTCGAGCGGTGCGCTGAGCACGATCTTCCCTTCCCGGATCATCGTGACGTGATCGGCGACCTGCTCGACCTCCTCGAGCAGGTGCGATGAAAAGAGCACGGTGCGGCCTTCGTCGGCGATGGTGCGAATCACGGCGCCGAGAATGTCGCGGCGGACGATGGGGTCGAGGCCGGATGAGGGTTCATCCAGTACCAAGAGCTCGGGCCGGTATGCGAGCGCGACGAGCAGCCCCGCTCTCGCCTTCTGCCCTTTCGACAGCGTCTTGATCTTCGCCGCGGGGTCCAGTGCGAAGGCCTGCCGCAGCTCCTCCGCGTAGGCATCGTCCCATGCCGGATAGAACGCGCGCGAGTAGCGAATCAGCTCGTCGACGCGCATCCAGCCGGGCAGATCGTTCTCTTCAGAGAGGTAGCCGATGCGCGACAGCACGGCAACCGGATCCGCGACGGGGTCGAGGCCGAACACGCGCACCGTGCCGCTGTCGGCGCGCAACAGTCCGAGAAGATGTTTGATGAGCGTGGTCTTGCCCGCGCCGTTGGCGCCGACGAGGCCGTAGACCGCGCCACGCGAGAGCGACAGGCTGACCGAGTCGAGGGCCGTCTTGCCGCCGAAGCGGCGCGTCAGATCCGTCACGCCGATGATCGGTTCTGTCGTCACGGCGGCAGCAGTGTAGCGCCTCAGCCGATGGGTTTCAATCCGCGAACAGGAGGAACGCCTGTTCGAATGCGTGTCTGCTTGCGTTACATTCCGCCGACGGCGGCCAATGCCAACGGCAGCGCGTCTTCGGGAACGACGGGCTTGACCATCGGCGCCGCCTGGGGCTGCGGCGCGGCCGGGGCGGCTTGCGGAGGAATGGGCAGCGGGCCGATCGGCTGCGGGGCTGTACGCGCGCGCAAGGTGCGGCGCAGCAGATCCTCATCGACGTGGCGGCCCTTCACGGTCGTGTTCGTGACCAGCCACACCATGTTCACCGCCACCGTGTTGCCGGTGCGTGCCTGCGCCGGTGCAAACTGCACGCGATAGGCTTCGTTCAACATCGCGTTGACGACCCGGCTCGTGGCGCCGGACTGCCGATCGATTACCGAGACGCCCTGCACACGGCCCTCGCGCGACACCGAGGCCGCGAGGGCAAACGCCGCGCCTTCTTCGCCCATCTCGATGGCGGAGTCGGTGACGGGCCGCGGCGACAGCATGTCGGCATCGAGGCGAACCGGGTTGGCGTTGGAGCCGGGATTGGCGAGCGATGAGATCAGCGCCGCCAGCGACTCGGGTTGTTCCTGATTGGCGGCGTGCAACACGCTGGCCGAGCCGATCAGGCAAATGATCGTCGCCACCGACGCGCCGATACCCGCCCACACCAGGTGCATGTCCTGAAACAGGCTGTTCACCCGCGACACCAGGGAGAACTGCTCTTCCACGCCGAGCCGCTCGACCACGCGCTCCGACAGGTGCAAGGGCTCGCTCGACGTTTCCGTCTCGGCGACCATCTGCTGCAGCGACGCGGTGAGCTCGTTCAGCTCTTCGTTGGCGAGGCTGCACGACACGCAGTCTTCGAGGTGGCCCTGGATCGCGAGGCGCTCGGAGAAAGGCACTTCGCCGTCGTGAAACGCCTCGAGCCGCGCGCGCACGATGTGGCACGGGAATTCGTGCATCATGCGCGCACCTCCTGCAGTTGCCGCCGCAGGGTCTGCCGCGCCCGGGTCAGCCGCGACTTGACGGTGCCGACCGCGACGCCGAGTGAGAAGGCGATGTCGTCGTAGCTCAAGCCATCGACCTCGCGCAGCACGATCACGCTGCGCTGGTCGAACGGCAGCCGATCGAGCGCGGCCCACAGCCGTTCCGCCAATTGCTTGCGCGCAAATGCGCGGTCCGGCGATGAATCGTCGCCAGGCTGGCGCAAATCGCCATGAGCGGCCACGTGCTGATCGAGCGAGACCTGTTCGCTCTTATGACGACGCCTCCACCACCGTTGGCGGTTGCGGGCCTGGTTGATGACAATGCGGTAGATCCAGGTCTTGAGGGCCGACCGGCCGCGGAAGTTGTGAATGGTGCGGAAGACGCTGAAGAACACGTCCTGGGACAGGTCGAGGGCTTCGTCGCGGTCGCCCAGCAGATGGAGGGCCAGCTGGAAGACCATTCGTTCGTGGCCGGACACGAGCTCGGCGCAGGCCGATTGATCCCCCGCGGCGCAGCGTCCGATGAGCGCCGCTTCGCGGTTGCCAACGTCAGCCCATCCGAGCGCCCCGGCGTCTTTCATGAAGGAATCCGCGACAAGTCGCAAGCCCATGGCCAGTGTATCAAGGTTAGAACCCGCCCCAGCCCGAAAGTTCCCGGGTTTGTTACCATCTCAGACGTGAAACGCAGCTTGATGGCCGTCGTTTTTGTCGCCGCGGCCGGTGTGGCCGGCGCGCTGGCGTATTCGGCGTGGGCGAACGAGGTTGAGTTCGATCGGCTCATGGACGCCGGCGATCAGGCCGTGGCTGCCGAGCGGCATTTTCAGGCGATTGAGGCGTTCAGCGGTGCGGTGACGCGGAAGCCCGACTCGATGGTCGCCTACTTCAAGCGCGGTTCGGTCTACCTGGATCAAGGGGAGCTCGACGCCGCGCTGCGAGACCTGCGCCGCGCGACCGAGATTGACCCGAGCGCGCTGCGTCCCCTCGAGTTGAGCGGCGATGTCAACGTCGCCCTGGGTCGCGCCGATCGCGCCGCCGAGAGCTACGAGTCGTACGTCGCCCTCGACGAGCAGAACGCCCGGGTGTTCTACAAGCTCGGACTGTCCCGCTATCGCGCCGGGCGGCCTGGGGCGGCGGTCGAGGCCCTCCGGCAGGCGCTGGCCCTGGATCCGGCGCTGGGCGAGGCGTACTACGTGCTGGGCCTGGTCGAACGCGATCAGCATGAGCTACCGGCATCGCGGGCCTCGCTCGAACAATCGGTCCGGTTGTCTCCCGCCAGCCAGACCGCCTCACGCGAGGCGCTCGCCGAGGTCTACGGACTCGAAGGCGACTACACCAAGTCGATCAATCAACTCGAGGCCCTGGCGGCGTTGGAACCGTCGCGTGCTGATCGGCTCGTCGCGGTGGGGCTGGCACAGGCGCGCGCCGGGCGTGCCGACGCGGCGGTCACGACGCTCAGCCGCGCCGTGGAGCGCTTTCCGGAGACGCCGCAAACTTACGCCGCGCTGGGTCACGTCTGGTTGATGACGGCGCGGACGCGCGGCGACCGCGTCGCGTTGAAGAAAGCCGTCGAGGCGCTGCAGCAAGCGGCGGGGCGGTCCGATGCGACCAGCGACACCTTCGCCGAGTTGGGCCGCGCCTGGCTGCTCGCCGGCGATTCGCGTGCGGCCGAGCGCGCCTTGCGCCAGGCCGTGGCACGCCTGCCGGTGCCGCCTGATGCCTATCTGCAGCTCGCGAACGTCACCGCGGGCGACGGCCGCATCCAGGACGCGCGAGACGCCCTCGTCAAGTACGCCACGCTCGTCGGTGACGCGCAGCCGCTGGCGGAGGTGGCCGCGCGGATCGCCGACTTCTCGGTGCGGCTCGGCGAGCCGGCGCTGGCGCTGCGCTGGTTCGATCGCGCGGTGGACGAAGCCGGGCCCTCGCCCATGCTGTTAGCGCGCCTGGCCGAGGCGGCGTGGATGGCCGGCAACATCCCGCGCGCGCGTCAAGCCGTCGACGAAGGGCTGTCGGTCGAGCCCACTCACCGCGCCCTTCTGCAGCTCAAGAGGCGGCTGCCCCGTCTCTGAATGGCGCCGGTCGATTTCAGAAGTCAGATCTCAGATTGCAGATCAATTGAAGATCTCAGATCGAAAGATCTGAAATTAATCTGCAATCTGAGATCTGACTTCTGAGATCGACTACTGTCTTTTTCGATCAATGGCGTCTCGCAGGCCATCGCCGACGAAGTTGAACCCCAGCACCACGATCGCCAGGAAGATCCCCGGAAAGATCGTCAGGTGCGGCGCGTCCAGCAGGTGGGCGCGCCCGCCGTTGATCATGGTGCCCCAGCTTGGCGTCGGCGGCTGCACGCCGAGGCCGAGGAAGCTGAGCGCCGCTTCTGAGAGAATCGCACCCGCCATGCCGAGCGTGGCCTGCACCAGCACCGACGGGATCGCGGTCGGCAAGACGTGGAGCGTGAGGATGCGGAGCGTGCCGGAGCCGAGCGCCCGTGCCGCCACGACGTAATCGAACTCTCGCGCGCGCAGCACCTGTCCGCGCACCAGCCGCGCGTAGCCGACCCAGCCGATCACCGCGAGCGCCAGCACCACGTTGGTCAGGCTCGGCCCCAGCACCGCGACGAGCGCAATCGCCAGCAGCATGCCGGGGAACGCCATCAAGACATCCATCACGCGGCCGATCAGCTGATCGATCCGCCCGCCGTAGTACCCCGAGACCGCACCGACGGCGAGTCCGACCGCAGACGACACGCCGACCACGACGAAGCCGACCAGCAGCGACACGCGGGCGCCCAGCAGCACGCGCGCCAGGATGTCGCGGCCCAGCTCGTCGAGGCCGAACCAGTGCTGCCAGCTCGGTCCCGAGAGCCGGTGCGCCAGGTCCTGCGTTGACGCGTCCCACGGCAACAGCCACGGCGCGAAGATCGCGCCGAGCACCACGACCAGGACGATGGCCGCGCCGGCGCGGGCCTGCCCTGAGCGAAGTCGCAGGGTCATTCGAGCCGGATCCGCGGATCGAGGACGCCGTACAGCATGTCGGTCATCAGGTTGACGGTGACATAGGTGAAAGCGATCAACAGAATGCAGCCCTGCACCATCGGGTAATCGCGAAAGCCGATCGACTGAATCAGCAGGCGCCCAATGCCCGGCCACGCGAAGATCGTCTCGGTAATCACCGCCCCCGTGAGCACCGCGCCAAACTGCAGCGCGAGGATCGTGACGAGCGGAATCAGGCTGTTGCGCAGCGCGTGGCCCACCACTGCCGCCGATCGCGACACGCCGCGCGCCCGCGCGGCGCGAACATACAATTCGCCGAGCTCGTCGAGCAGGCTGGCGCGGGTCATGCGCGCCAGGATCGCCGCGAGCGCGAGGCCGAGCGACACCGCCGGCAGTACGAGATGCGCGGGTGTCCCCCGCCCGGACACCGGCAGCCAGCCAAGCTCGACCGAAAACAGGATCGCAAGCAGCGGGCCCAGCCAGAAATTTGGAATTGAAATGCCGGCGAGCGCAAACGTCATCGCGCCGTAATCGATCGCGCTCCCCCGCCAGACGGCGGCGATGATGCCGAGCGGCAGGGCGATGAGGACGGCGACGGCCATGGCCGCAACCGCGAGCTCCGCGGTCGCCGGCACGCGCTCGGCGATCATGGTGACGACCGGCTGACCGGTGCGGAATGACACGCCGAGATCACCCGTGACGGCACGCCGCAGGAAGACACCGTACTGCGTGAGCAGCGGACGGTCGAGCCCGAGATTCTTGCGCAGCTCGGCCACGTCCTGCGGCGATGCGCCCTCGCCCAGCATGGCCTGCGCCGGATCGCCCGGCACGAGATGGATCAGCGAGAACACCAGCGTCGCCACGCCGAGAAGCACCGGCACCGCCAGCACGATCCGACGGAAGAGATACTGCAACACCGCGTTCATTCTAATGCGCGGTGTCGTCTTTCTCGGCCCCCTCCAGGTCGAGCCTGATCAGTAGCTTCGTCAGGCCCTGTCGCGACACGCCGAGCTCGCGCGCCGCCACGAGCGTGCGGCCTCCGGCCCGCGCCATCGCGGCCCGAACGTAGCGAGCTTCGAAACTGCGTCGCGCTTCGGCGAGTGTCGACCGCGAGCCGATCGCGGCGGCACGCGTGATGTGCGCCGGCAGGACCTGCGGGCTGATCACGCCCCGCGCCGGAGCCGCCACCATCACCGAGGCCAGCACGTTCTGTAATTCGCGGACGTTGCCCGGCCAGTCGTACGAGGCGAGCAGGCTGAACGCCCCGGGCGACAGCACCGCGCGGCTGCCGGTGCGCTGGGCCAGCAACGCCCATGCGTGCCGCACCAGCGCCGGCAGATCTTCGAGGCGATCGCGCAGCGGCGGAATGGCAATCCGTAAGACATCGAGACGGTAGCGAAGATCGCTGCGAAAGCGCCCGAGGGTGACCTCCCCCGCCAGCGGGCGATTGGTCGCCGCCACGATGCGCGCGTCGATCCGCCTGGTGGTCGATTCACCCAACCGCCGCACTTCCCCTTCCTGCAGGGTGCGCAGCAACTTGGCCTGCACCCGTGTGCCGAGCTCCGCGACCTCGTCGAGAAACAGCGTGCCGCCCTGGGCTTCTTCGAACATGCCGAGCCGTTCGGCCACCGCGCCCGTGAACGCGCCGCGGGTATGCCCAAACAGCTCCGCTTCGACCAGGTCGTCGGCGAGCGCGGCGCAGTTGAGCGCGCAGAACCGCCGCGCCCGGCGCACGCTGCCGCCGTGAATTGCGCGCGCGACCAGCTCCTTGCCGGATCCGCTCTCGCCTTCGATCAACACCGGAAAGGGCGACGAGGCGGCGCGCGCCACCGCCTGCTTCACCGCCTGCATGCCGGCGCTGTCGCCGACTAGGTCGGGCATCAGCCCGTCGGCGACCGTTGGGGTCCGTAACCGCTCGACCATCTCGTGCATGGCCGGCGCGGCGGCGGTCGCGGCAAGGCCAAGCAGCCGCGCAATGTCCTGCGGCACTACGGGCACGCCGATCGCCCATCGGCACCACACCGCGCCGACAATGCTGGATCCGTACCGGATCGGCCAGGCGGCCTCGACCGACTGCGGGCCATCAGCGGCGGGCACGGGCACACCCGTATCCAGGACACGCAGTGCGACCTCGAGCTGCGACGGCGCCGGCGGCAAGACCCCGGCGTGGCTGATGACGTGCGGCTGATCGCGATGCCGCGACACAAACGCCACGGACGAGGCCGACAGGATGTCGCGGACCAGCAGCGCCGCGCGCGACAGCGCGAGCGCGGCGTCTTCAACTTCCTGGCAGATCCGCAGCACGTCGAGGAACGCATCGACCAGCGCCGGCTCGGTACGCGGCTCGTGTGCGTCACGCGTAATCTGGCCCCGCAAGTCGTCGGCCTCGAGCGTTTCGACCGACAACAGCGCCGCCCGCGCCTCGAGCAGCCGCCGTTGTGCCATCAGGCACCGGGCCAGCGCGCAGCGCGCGGCCGCCTGTTCGTCGCCGCTGGTCAGCAGCACGCCCCATCGCGCTGTCGCCTCCGCGTCTGTGACCCGACCCGCCAACCGAAGCTGCTGGGAACGCGCGACCAGCGAGCTGGGTGTCGGACAGGATTCGATCGCGCCCTGTTCGTGCACGTGCAGCGGCGCGGCCATCAAGCGCGGCCGCCACGGGCGATCGGCCGTGGCCGTGCGCACGATCAAATGCGGCCGCGCGTCCTTCGTCGCCAACCGGAACAAGGCCAGTGACGCATCGTTCGACATTCGCGTGTCGGTGGCGAAGATGACCAGCGATCGATCCTTGAGCCAGGACGGCCAGCGCCACCGCGCCTGCGACAACACCGCGCCAAGCGCATCGGCGGCCAGCGGCACAAACCCGGCCAGGCGCGCTTCACGCGCCAGCAGCCGATGCGTGCGTGCCCAGGACGCGGTGGTTGGTTCCGCCAGGTCGAGCGCGCGGGGCCGGCCGTCGCGCGCATCGGCGACCGCGGCTCGAAAGGTGTCGAGCGTGTCGGCGGCAGTGGCCGCGGGAAATCCGCCGGCCGCCGGCCGCTCCCAGATCTCGAATCGCGATTGCCCGCGCGCGTCGAAATCAATCAGCCACGACTGCGCCCGCACGGTAAACAACGGCAGCGTGGGCTGCGCCGGACGGCGCCGCACGTGCCAGCGAATGGCGGCGCCCGTTGCCAGATCCAACGCGCGTCCGCCGGCCACGAGATAACGATCGAGCATCAACATGACCAGGTCTGCTGCAAACCAAAGGCCCGCGCGTGTCGACGCCATTTGCGGGCGTTCACGCGAGTCGCGCACCGGGGGGTCGCAGTTTCTTCGTATAGAATGCACGTCGGATGCTGCGTTTTTTGACGGCCGGTGAATCGCACGGCCAGGGCCTCGTCACCATTCTCGAAGGCCTTCCCGCCGGACTCACGATCGACTTCGAAGCCATCACGCAGGAACTGCGGCGCCGCCAGGGCGGCTACGGCCGCGGCCGGCGCATGGTGATCGAGTCCGATCGCGCCGAGATCCTCTCGGGCGTGCGCCGCGGGCGCACCACCGGCGCGCCGGTCGCGATGCTGGTGCGCAACAAGGACTGGGAGAACTGGCAGAACACGATGCACGTCGAGGCCGAGGCGCCCGCCGGATCCACCGGCGCCAATCGTGCCGCGGTGGTGCGGCCCCGGCCCGGCCACGCCGATCTTGCCGGCGCGCTCAAGTACGACCACGACGACATCCGCGATGTCCTGGAGCGGGCCAGCGCGCGCGAAACCGCGGCCCGCGTGGCAGCCGGTGCGATCGCGCGGCAATTACTGCGAGCGGTGGGCTGCCAGATCAGCAGCCACATCACCGGCATCGGCGCCGTCGTCCTGCCACCGCAAACGGTGGTGGCGTTCGATCGGGTGACGGCGATGGCACTGGACGCGCCGCTGCGCTGTACGGATGCGAATCTCGAGCGGCAGATGATGGCAGCGATCGATGCCGCCAAGGAAGCCGGCGACACCCTCGGCGGATCGTTCGAAGTGATCGCCCATGACGTCCCGGTCGGTCTCGGCAGTTACGTGCAGTGGGACCGCAAGCTCGACGGCCGCCTCGCACAGGCGCTGATGTCGATTCCGGCGATCAAGGCGGTGGCGATCGGCGACGGCGTCGATGGCGCCCGGCGCCCGGGCTCGAAGGTGCACGACGAGATCGTGTCGGATTCGGACGCGCCGTCCGGCAAGCCGATGGTGATTCGGCCGACCAATCGCGCCGGCGGGCTCGAGGGCGGCGTCACCAACGGCCAGGAGTTGCGCGTCACCGGGTTCATGAAGCCGATCTCGACGCTGATGAAGCCGCTGCGCTCGGTTGATCTCACCACGCTGGAAGACGCACCGGCCGCCATCGAGCGGAGCGATACCTGCGCCGTCCCGGCCGCGGCCGTCGTGGCCGAGGCCATGGTGGGCCTGGTGCTGGCCGATGCGCTGCTGGAGCGGTTTGGCGGCGACACGCTCACCGATCTCGTCGCGCGCGTCGCCGGCACCGGTGCCCGCGTGCGCGGCCGCCTGACGCGGCGTTCTTCCCCGGCGCGGGCCTGACCGCGGATGCTCCGTCCTATTCTTCGCCTGGGAGATTCGATACTGACCGAGCCGGCCCGCCCGATCGAGGCCATCACGCCGGCTGTCGAAACGCTGATCGACGACATGATCGAAACCATGTACGCCG
>JANOZI010000686.1:0-3009 GCA_031429375.1 Acidobacteriota bacterium
TTGCTGCTGTTTGGACTGCGGCGATGACGCTGGGCGTCCTCGCCCTCGCGGCGCAAGTGACGCTCGCGCCGTGCTCGATCGAGGGCGTGCCCGGAGAGGCACGCTGCGGAACCTATCGCGTCTGGGAAAACCGCGAGACGCGGCAGGGCCGTCAGATCGAACTTTCCATTATCGTGTTGCCGGCGACGGGACCGAATCGGCAGCCCGACCCGTTCTTCATGCTGTCGGGAGGGCCCGGCGACGCGCCCTCGTTCAACGCGCGGTTCTTCAGCCGCGCGTTCCAGGACGCGCGCCGTTCGCGCGATCTCGTGCTCGTGGACCTGCGCGGCACCGGCCGCTCGGCGGCGCTGACCTGCCCCGAGCTGGCCAAGCCTGATGCATCCGGGATTTTTGATGCTGACCTGCTGAGCGTCCCGGCGGTGAAGGCGTGCCGCGCGCGGCTCGAGAAGACGGCCGACCTGCACCTTTACACCACCGACATCGCCGTGGACGATCTCGACGAAGTCCGCCAGGCGCTGGGCTACCAGCAGATCAATCTTTACGGCACCTCGTACGGATCGCGCGTGGCGCAGGTGTACATGCAGCGCCACCCCGGGAGCCTGCGTGCGGTGGCCATCAAAGGCATCGTGCCGCCGTCGATGGCGTCGCCCCAGTCTCACGCCCGAGCCGGTGAAGCGGCGTGGACGAACCTCGTTTCGCGCTGCATGAACGATCCCAACTGCGCCCGCACCTACCCGACCATCGATGCGGACTTCCGGCAATTGCTGGCACGGCTGGATCAGGCGCCTGTCCTCATCCTGCCCGGGGGCCCGGACCGCGCCGTCGCCGCGGTGAAGGTCACCCGTGGACTGTTCGCCGAGGCGTTTCGCAATCTGCTCTACACGCCGGAAGCATCGGCGCAAGCGCCGAAACTCGTTCGACAACTATTGCGAGGCGACGACCGCAGCATGGTTGAAACGGCGCTGGCCGGACGCACCGTGCTCGGAAGTGATCGTCTCGCGGCCGGTTTCTTTCTGTCGGTGTCGTGCACCGAGGACGTGCCGTTCCTTCCGAAAGACACCGCGTCGCTGGCCGCGGGAACCTTCGGAGGCGACTATCGGCTTCAACAGCAGCTCGCGGCGTGCGCGGAGTGGCCGCGCGGCAAGGTGCCGGCCACGCATCGACAGCCGACGCGATCGGCCATTCCCACGCTGATCCTTTCAGGAGAGCTCGATCCGGTCACGCCTCCGGCAGGAGGCGACGAGGTGGCGCGCGGACTTTCGAAGGGCGTGCACGTCGTGATCCGCAACAACGGGCATCCGATCGGCAATGCCGAAGCGTGTATCGGACAGATGATCCGCGCGTTCCTCGACCGCGGTTCGGCCGAAGGCCTCGACCGCACGTGCGCAGCCGCCAATCCGGCGCCGCCCTTTGTTCTTTCAGGACCTGACAAATGAGTAATGCCTGGTCGGATCTGCGTCACGGCTTGCGCGTGTTGTTGCGCACGCCGCTCTTCACGATCTGCACGGTCGCCGCGCTCGCCGTCGGCATCGGATCGACGACGGCGCTGTTCAGCGTGGTGCACGCGATGCTCGTCAAGCCGCTGCCGTATCCAGAGGCCGATCGCCTCGTGGTGATCTGGGAGCACAACCTGCCGCGCAATCGCCCGCGCAACGTGGTGAATCCCGTCAACTTCATGGGCTGGCGCGATCGCAGCCGATCGTTCGAGAGCATGGGTGCGTTCACGCAGAACCGCGTCACCCTGACCGGCAGCGGCGAGCCCACCGAGCTCTCGACCATCATCGTCACCGCCAACCTGCTCGACGTGCTCGGCGTATCGCCGATATTGGGCCGCGGCTTTGCGGCCGGCGAAGATCAGGACTCTTCTTCGCGCACCGTCGTGTTATCTCACGCACTGTGGCTGCGCCAGTTCGGCGGCGACACCAGCGTGCTCGGGCGCGCGCTCACGATTAACGGCGAGCCCGTGACCGTGATCGGCGTGATGCCGAAGGGCTTCGAGATCATGGGGCTTCCGGTCGACGCGTACACGGCCTTCCGATTCGGCCCGCGGATGGCAACGGGAGGCCGCAACCTGGTGGCAATGGGCCGGCTGAAGCCGGGCGTGACGCGCGATCAGGCCCAGGCGGAGCTCGAAGGCGTGATGGACGGGCTGAGGAACGAACGGCCCGACTTCAACACCGGATGGTCGGTCAACGCCGTGCCGCTTCGCGAACAGCTGGTCGGCGACGTGCGGCTGGCCCTACTCGTCTTGTTTGGCGCGGTGGCGGCGGTGTTGTTGATCGCCTGCGGCAACATCGGCAGCCTGATGCTGACCCGCGCGTCGGGGCGGCGGCGCGAGCTCGCGATCCGGTCCGCGATCGGCGCGGGGACCGGACGCCTGCTGACGCAACTGGTGTGCGAATCGCTGCTGTTGTCGGCGGCCGGGGGCGTGCTTGGCGCGCTGCTGGCCTCCTGGATTCTCGGCGGCTTGAGCTCGTGGCTGACCACGCGCGTCCCGCTGCCTCTCATGGGGCAGGTCTCGGTCGATCCGAGCGTGCTGCTGTTCGCGGCCGCGATCACCGTGTTGACGACGATCGTGTGCGGGCTGGCTCCTGCGATCGGCGCGACTGGCGGCTCGCTGGTCACCGCCCTCCGCGACGGGGCGCCGAGCGTGTCGGGAAGCGCACGCGGACGACGCATCCGCCAGGGTTTCGTCATCGCCGAAATCGCCCTCGCGCTAACCGTGCTGTGCGGCGCCGGCGTGCTTGGCCGCAGCCTGATGCAGTTGCAAGGCGTCGACCCCGGATTCACCGCTGACTCTGCCCTGTCGATGCGCGTCACGCTTTCGCAGCGGACCTATCCCGACTCGAACGCCCAGCACACGTTTCACACCCGCGTCATCGAGGCCCTGCGCGCACTGCCCGAGACGCGGTCGGCCGGCGGCACGTCGTTTCTGCCTCTCGCCGGTATCGGTCCCGCGACGTCATTCTGGCGGGCCGACCAGCCGCAGCCGGCGCCGAACGATCGGCC
>JANOZI010000687.1:0-16097 GCA_031429375.1 Acidobacteriota bacterium
ACTCTAGGAACTGTACGCACCGTACGCACTCTAGCGGTGCTTGCGCGCTTCGAGTATGGCGAGAAACGACCGGCCTTGTAGCTCGTCCTGGGTGAGGCCGGTCTCCCGAGCCTCATCGAGAGTAATGGCGCCGGAGCTCAACCCCCGAACAAAGAAGTTCAGCAGGCCTTGTCCTGTTGCGGCGTCGTCGAACACGTCACCGACGAGCGTGGCCTGCGCCGCTTTCTCGACAAAGTTGCGCAACCGCACGGTGGCGGCGGGCCGTGCGGAGAGGAAGAAAGCGTAGAGCGCGGCGTAACGAGTCGGCAACTGCGCCGGATGAAGATCCCACCCTTGGTAATACCCATTCACCAGCGAATGCGTCACGTCGTCGAAATGGACTCGCCAGGCGCGATGGATCGTCTCAGTGTTCTCACGGCGCTGCGCCTCCGTCAACGACCGGCCGGCGCCGGCCTTGTGCGGGCCGACCGGCATGATGTTGGTCGCGCCGTCCGACAGACACACGCCCGTTTGCGCCAGCGCCACCTGCATCATGTGCTTGGCAAAGTCGCAGACCTGGTGGCGCATGTGCTGCCACGAGGCCGTGATGCCGCACAGCGCGGTGTAATCGTAGGTGCCAAAGTGGGCGGCGCGGACGCGTCCGCCGCCGCCGCTGACCAGCGCGCGCAGCACCGAGGTGCCGTCGGGCGCGAGAATCGACTGCGGCGTTTCGATCATCAGCTCCAGCCGGAGTGACTGCGGTTTCAGCTTGAGCCGCCGCTCCAATGCCGCGCACACACGCGCGACCGCCACGACATGCGCGGGTGTCATGACCTTCGGAATAGTGATGGCGAAGTTATCCGGCAATCGGCGCTTGCCGGCCTTCGCGAGCGACGAGACGAACAGGTCGAGAGTCCGGAGGCTGCGCCCGTGCAGCTCCTTCGACATCGGCTTGATCCGAATACCAATGAACGGCGGCAGCGTGCCGGCGGCCATGCCCGCCGCAACCTGTGCCGCCGCCGATTCCGCGTGACCGTCCTCCTCGGCATCCGGCCGGTTGCCGTAACCGTCTTCGAAATCGAGCCGGAAGTCTTCGACCGGTTCGCGCCGCAGCTTGTCGACAACGCGGGAGCGCACGGTATCGGCAAATCCGCCTTCGGTGCGAAGCCCGAGCGCCTTGCCGAAGATCGCGCCGTTGCGGCCGTACTCGTCGAGCGCCGCGAGCGCCAGCGCGCCGAACTTCGGCGCGGTATCGGCGGCGAACAAATGCGCGCCGCCATACACGGTATGAACAGGCTGGCGTTCCTGCGGTTCACCTGGGTACTGTTTCGCAACCGTAGCGTTCGCTGTGCGCAACGCAGACAGGATCGGAGCCAGCTCTTTTGCGGTAAGCGAACGCGGCATGATTCAGTGCGTACGGTTCCCAGAGTGCGTACAGTGCGTACGGTTCCTAGAGTGCGTACAGTGCTCGGGTGCCAATAGTACTCGGTACCATATGAACAAGAGCACCGTACGCACTCTAGGAACTGTACGCACTGTACGCACTTTAGGTGCCTCTATAAGTGGTGTACCCGAAAGGTCCGAGTAGCAGAGGAACGTGATAGTGGGTTTCGTCCGGCGTCGCCTCGAACACCACGACGACTTCAGGATAGAACGCGTGGACGCTCAGCGCATCGAAGTAGCGGCCGGTGTCGAATGTCAGCCGGTAGACGCCGGGGATGAGCGGACCGCCATCGGGAATCAATTCGCGCACCCGGCCGTCGGCGTCGGTGTCGCCCCGGCCCACGGCGTGCCAGTCGCCATGACCGACGCGCCGCTCGAGCAACACCGACACGTTTGCGGCGGGCTGGCCGCGACTGGTGTCGAGGACGTGGGTTGATATCGCGCTCATCTGTAGTCGGTGTCTGATCTGTGCCTAACCTGTCGCGGGCCCCAGCAATCGGCCCGTCGCGGGGCCGCGGCATTCTCCATCTGCAAAAACGATCTCGCCGCCGAGCAGCGTGGTCCGCACCTGTCCGCGCAGCCGGGCGCCATCATATGGCGTCACCGCATGACGATGATAGAGCCGGGCGGCATCGACTGTGCACACAGCGTCGGGATCGAAGATCACAAGATCGGCGTCGTGTCCGGCGGCGATCGCCCCCTTGGTGCCGGCGAGACCCGCCAGCCGCGCGGGTCCGGCAGACATCCATCGCGCCAGCCGATCGACGGTCAGCCCGCGCTGCGCTGCGCCGGTCCACATCGCCGCCAGCGCCACCTGCAACGACGCGATGCCGCCCCACGCCTCGACGAAGTCGCCGTCATCCACGTGCTTGAGGGCCGGTGGGGCAGGGGAGTGATCGGTCGCCACCAGGTCGATCGCGCCGGCCTCGAGCGCCTGCCACAATCGCTCGCGATGGTCGCGCTCGCGGATGGGCGGCGCGCATTTGAACGGCGTGGCGCCATCGGCGATCTCTTCGGCGCAAAACGTCAGGTAGTGCGGGCAGGTCTCGACGGTGATCGGAATGCCGGCCGCGCGTGCCTCCGCAATGGCCGGCAACGCGTCTGCCGAGGCGAGGTGCACGATGTGCACGCGCGCTCGCGTGTGGTGCGACAACCGCGCGAACAATTCGATGGCTGCGGTCTCCGCCGCGGGCGGGCGGCTGATCAACCACGTCGAGTAGCACCGCGCGTCGGCCCGCGGATCCGGCTCGCTCAGCAGCCCGGGCCACTCGGCATGGGCCAGCAGGGGCAGCCCGAGCGGCGCCAGCACCGGCATGGCGATGCGCAGATCCCATTCGCTGACGTGTGAGAACTCGTCAACGCCCGATGGACTCAGGAAACACTTGAAGCCGAGCACGCCGGCCCCGGCCAACGGCGCGAGATCAGCGGAGTTGCCTGGCACGACGCCGCCCCAGAAACCGACATCGACGTGACATCGGCCCCGGGCGGCGCGACGTTTGGCGTCCAGGCCGGCGACGGTCGTGGTCGGCGGAATGCTGTTCAGCGGCATGTCGACGAGCGTCGTGATGCCGCCGGCCGCCGCCGCGCGGGTCGCCGTCTCGAACCCTTCCCAATCGGCGCGGCCCGGGTCGTTGATGTGAACGTGGGTGTCAACCAGGCCGGGCAGCACGACGTCGGTCCCCGCATCGATCTCGCGGACACCGCCCGGTCGATCCGAATAGGCGGCGATCGACACGATCCGCCCGTCGCTGATGTGGATTGCCGCCGGCCGCATGCCGCCGGGCAACACGACCCGCTCACTGCGTACTACCAGCAACCTACGGCCCCAGTGTCCACGCCAACCACTCCTCGGTGGCGAAAGGTCGTGACGCGCGCATCACCGCGACAGGGTTGCTTCAATTAACCCGTGCGGCTCTTCGGTGGCCACGAAGATCTCGTTGCGGTTCTCGAGGCCGAATCGCGACAGGTCGATCGGCAGGTGATGGCGGTTCGGCATGGTGAGCGTGACCTTCTCCACGGCATCGACGGTTTCGAGCACCGCCTGCCCCATGGCATGCAGCGTGTGTTGCACCGACAGGCTGTCGTGATTGGCAAAGGCCTCGAGCAGGGCCGCGCGCACCGCGCGCCAGCCGGGCCCGAAGTCCACTTCCTCGTCGCGATAAGTCCAGTGTGCGGTCAGCGAGGTCGCCAGCAGCCGGTCCTTGGTGTCGGGCAGCGTCGTGAATTCATCGCGCGGGAAGCCGGCAAACGCCGACTGCGAAGACTTGAGGATCACGAGGTCGGCGACGCCGGAACTGACGGCGGCGTGCTCGCCTTCGGTGATGACGCGCGCCGTCCGCGTTTCGGGGCCACGGCGGACGAACGCCTGCCCGTGCTCGCGATCGCCGACACTGATGTGGCCCCAGCCGTGCTCGGCGATCTCGACGTGCACCTTGCGCAGCCGCGAATTGCGGTCGAGGAAATGCCGCCCGAGCGCGATGCCGAACGCCTCGGGCTCGCGCACCCGATCGCGGGCCGCCAGCGCATACACGGTATTCTTCATCGTGTCGGTGGGGAGCACCTCGCTGTTGTCGCCCTCCGTATACGATGTGTCGTAGTCGCCTTCGAAACGCACGGCCACGGTGAGGTCGCGCAGGTCGTGGCGATCGCCGCGGCGCGAGACCTGGACGAGCCGGATCCTGGATTTTCCGTAGGAAGTTTGCGACAGCGGCATAGGGCTCCAGACAGCAGGGGGCGAAGAGTGGGCGATCATAGCACCGTGACATTCACAACCCTGGCCGATCTCGCGTCCGCGCGCGTCGGCGGACGCGCCGTGGCCACCAACGACGATTTCTTCGCGCCGAAGGCGAACCTCGTCAAGCCCGAGCCGGCGGTGTTCATCCCCGGCAAATTCACGTCGCGCGGGAAGTGGATGGACGGCTGGGAGTCGCGCCGCCGCCGCACCCCCGGCCACGACTGGTGCATTGTCCAGCTCGGCATGCGCGGCGTCGTGCACGGCATCAACGTCGACACGAGCCACTTCACCGGCAATTTCCCGTCGCATTGCTCGATCGAAGCGGTCGACGTCACGGCGCCGCCCCGTCCCTCGTCTTATGCTGCCGAGGGTCCACCGTGGACGACGCTGCTGGCGAAATCGCCGCTGCGCGGCAATGGCGACAATTTCTTTGCGATCGACGATCGCCGGCCGTGGACGTACTTGCGGCTGAGCATCTATCCCGACGGCGGTGTCGCGCGGCTGCGTGTCTACGGCGAAGTCGCGGTCGACTGGCAGCAAGCCGCCCGGCGCGGCAGTGCCGTGGACCTGGCGTCGATCAAGAATGGCGGCCTGTTTCTCGATGCCAGCGACATGCATTACGGGACCCGGGGCAGCCTCATCATGCCGGGTCGCGCCGGCAACATGGGCGACGGATGGGAAACGCGCCGGCGCCGCGGTCCCGGGCACGACTGGGCGATTGTGCGCCTGGGCACGACGGCCGTCGTGTCGAAAGTTGAAATCGACACCAATCACTTCAAGGGCAACTATCCTGACAGCGCGTCGCTCGAAGGCTGTCTCGCCGTGAACGCCCCGCTCGACGCGCTCGCGGCGGCGTCGTGGCAAACCATCCTGCCGCAGACCAAGCTGTCGGCGAACAAGCGGCATTTTTTTTCCGGCAAGCGACTGCAGTCTGCCGGCGCCGTGTCGCACGTGCGGCTGAACATCTTCCCGGACGGCGGCGTCAGCCGCTTGCGGATCCATGGAACGCTGGCAGGAGCTTGATGCCGCCGCTCCCGCCGACGCGCAGGCCACGCTCGCGGCGTGCTGCGGATCGTCGCGGTGGACCGGCCGCATGCTGGCGCGGCGGCCCTTTGGCAGTCGCGCTGCGCTGCTGACGGCCGCGCGTGAGGAATGGTGGGCGCTCTCGCCGGACGACTGGCTCGAGGCGTTCTCGCACCATCCCAGGATTGGCGACCGGGCATCGCTGGCCGCGCGGTTCCCCGCGACCCATCACTTGTCTTCGCGCGAACAGGCGGCGGTTGACGATGCGACCGAAGACGTGCTGACCGCCCTCGCCGATGCCAACCAGGCGTACGTCGATCGCTTCGGCTTCATCTTCATCGTCTGCGCAACCGGGAAGACCGCCAACGAGATGCTGGAGCTGCTGCGCGAGCGGTTGCCGAACGATTCCGACACCGAGCTGCGCATCGCCGCCGAAGAGCAGGCGAAGATCACCGCGTTACGACTCGATGCGCCCTGACACGCGTTAACCCGGGCGCGGTTGCAATGGGACTGGCAAAGGGTAGACCTGCCGTGCGATGCTCTGGTCCGTCATGCGATACGTGATGCACTTCGTCCTGGCGGCGGCGTTCGTCCTGGCATCCGCCGCGTCCCGCGCGGCAGCGCCAATCCCCGTGATGCTCCTCGACGGCGAGAGCGGCGGTCCGTACCACCGGTGGCAGGCAACCACGGTCGTCCTCAAGAAGCAGCTGGACGAAACCGGATTGTTCGCCGTTGACGTGGTCACGGCCCCTCCGGCCGGCGCCAGCTTCGGCACGTTCAAGCCGGACTTCAGCAAGTACCAAGTCGTGGTGCTCAATTACGACGCGCCCGATGACCGCTGGCCCGACGAGCTGAAGGCGGCGTTCGAACGCTACGTGACCGGCGGCGGCGGTGTCGTGATCGTCCACGCGGCCGACAACGCGTTTCCCGGCTGGAGCGCGTTCAACGAGATGATCGGCGTGGGCGGCTGGCGCAATCGCACCGAGAAGGCCGGACCCTTCTGGTTCATCAAGGATGGCAAACTGGCGTCCGATCCGGCGCCCGGACGGGCCGGGAGCCACGGCCAACGTCTGCCGTTCAGGCTGACCGTTCGCGAGGCGAATCATCCGATCACGAAGGGTCTGCCCGCGGTGTGGATGCATCAGGGCGACGAGCTGTACGCGGCGCTGCGTGGACCCGGCCGCAACATGACGGTGCTCGCAACGGCCCATTCCGATCCGGCCAATAGCGGCACCGGCAGGGACGAGCCGCAGCTCATGGTGCTGAACTACGGCAAGGGACGCGTGTTTCACACTACCCTGGGGCACGACGTCAGCGCGCTGAGCTCGGTCGACTTCATTGCGACATTTCAACGCGGCACCGAGTGGGCGGCGACCGGTGCCGTCACGCAGAAAGTTCCCGCGGCCTTTCCGACCGCCGACGCGGTGAGCATTCGCCCGGATCTCGCGGCACTTGATCCTCCGCAACCGCCAGCGACGGCGCAACCGCCAGCGACGACGCAGAAGCCGGCTCGACCCGCACAGGCGAGCCCCGCGGCGATTCCGCCGCCGGCGACAGCGACGCCGCAGACGTTTCCGGCCGAACAGATCGCGGCCGGAGGGCCGATCTTCTCGGCGCAGTGCGGCTTTTGCCACGGCCGCGACGCCATGGGCGGCGAATCGGGACCCGACCTCACGCGCGCAGCGAGCGTCGCTATCGACGTGCGGGGCAGCACGATCGGCCCGATCGTACGCACCGGCCGCGCCGACAAGGGCATGCCGGCATTCAGCCTCAGCGACGCGGACCTCGCCGCCGTCGTCGCCTTCATTCACGACCAGAAGACCAAAGCGGCATCGCTGACGGGCGGACGCCGCGGCGTGGAGGTTGCCGATCTGCAGACGGGCAGTGCCGATGCGGGGCAGCGGTATTTCACCGCCGCCTGCTCGCGGTGCCACTCGCCAACCGGCGATTTCGCAGGCATCGGCAAGCGGCTCGAAGGGCTCCCGCTGATCCAGCGGATGTTGTATCCGACGCCTGCCGCCGGCGCGCCGTCGCGGGCGAAGGTCACCGTCACGCGGCGATCCGGCGAAATCGTCGCCGGGACTCTCGCCTATCGCGACGAGTTCACGATCGCGCTCACCGATCCGTCCGGCGCGTATCGCGCATTTCCGACCGACACCGTGACGTTCACCGTTGACGATCCCCTTCAGGCTCACGTCGAGCTACTCGGAAAGTACACCGATGCCGATATCCACAACGTCCTGGCGTACCTGCACACGCTTCGTTAACCGCGCCTTCGTGGGCGGCGCGATCCTGGCCGGCGGCGTGATGGCGCAGGGCCTCGATCCGTCGGCATTGCTCAAGCCGTCGCCCGATAGCTGGCCCACCTACCACGGCGACTACACCGGCCAGCGCCACAGCCGGCTCACGCAGATCACGCCCGACAACGTCCGACAGCTCACGCTGGCCTGGTCGTTCCAGACCGGGATGACGCAGCAGATCAAGGCGTCGCCGATTCTCGTTGACGGCATCATTTACATCACGACGCCGGACAACATCTGGGCGATCGACGCGCGCTCGGCGCGGCAGTTGTGGCGCTACACCTACCCGGCCAACCAGGGCTTTCACATCGGCCATCGCGGCGCGGCGGTCCACCGCAACACCGTGTTCCTCACCACGCCCGACGCCCACCTGGTGGCGCTCGATGCGCGCACCGGCACAGTGAAATGGAATGTCGAGATCGCCGATGCGAAGCGCGGCTTCTGGTCCACCAATGCGCCGCTCGTGATCCGGAACCACGTGCTGGTCGGCGTCGCCGGCGACTTCGACAATCTGCCGGGCATGCTACAGTCGTTCGAACCCGAGTCGGGCGCGCATCGGTGGACGTTCTACAGCACGCCTCCGCCCGGCACGCCCGGTTCGCAAAGCGGTGACGCCACCGGCGGGCAGATGTGGATGACCGGCACGTACGATCCCGATCTCAACCTGCTGTACGTCGGCACCGGAAATCCGACGCCCGTGTTGAACGGTCCCGCACGGCCCGGCGACAACAAATGGACCGGCAGCATCGTCGCGCTCAATCCCGACACGGGTAAGCTCGCGTGGGGGTTTCAGGCGAATCCGCACGACACGCACGACTGGGACGCGGCTGAAGTGCCGGTGCTCGTCGACGCACCGTTCAACGGTACGCCGCGGAAGTTGCTGCTGCAGGCATCGCGCAACGGCTACTTCTTCGTGTTGGATCGGACCACCGGCAAGAACCTGCTGACCACACCGTTCGCGACGGTCAATTGGGCGAAGGAGATCGACAAGGACGGCCGTCCAATTCCCGATCCATTGAAAGAGCCGTCGCGGGACGGTGTGCTCGTTGCGCCGAACGAATCCGGCGCGACCAACTACCGCTCGCCGAGCTTCGATCCTCGTACCGGCTTGCTGATCGTCAGCGCGCATGATTCGTACGGCATCTACTTCTTCAAGCCCGAGCACGGCGCGTACGGGTGGGCGGGCGCGGACTACAACCTGTACGGCCGTGCGGCGCTGCGCGCGATCGACTACCAGACCGGGAAGATCCGCTGGAGCCACGACCTCGGTGACGGCGCCTCCGGCGCGGGCGTGTTGACGACGACGACGGGGCTGACGTTCACGGGCGACACCGCGGGGAACGCGCTGGCGGTTCGCACCAGCGACGGGACCACGCTGTGGCATGCGGGCATTGGGCGCGTGGGCACACCGCCCGTGACCTACGAGCTGGACGGCCGTCAGTACATGTTGATCGGCGGCGGCAGCGCGCTGTACGCGTGGACGCTTCCGAAGTCCTGAGGGCCTTCGTTGACTCTGAACTCTGAACTCTGAACTCTTCTTTGCGGCTCAAGACCTTTCTCGATCGCCTGACGATGAGCCGGGCGGCGGCGCGGCATGCGACGCGCGTGCTCGCCGAGGCGATCAACGCGCGAGGCGGGGCGCGGTTGGTTGCCGCGACGGGCGCGTCGCAGTTCGATTTCCTCGACGCGCTCACGGCGACGCGGGAGATCGAGTGGTCGCGCGTCGAGCTGTTTCACCTCGACGAGTACGTCGGTCTGCCCGTCGATCATCCCGCGAGCTTTCGCCGGTATCTCCTCGAGCGGCTCATCGCAAAAACCGGCATCACCGGCTATCACCTGCTCGATGGCGAGCGTGACCCCGCTGTGGTCGCCCAGCGCGTCGGACGGACCTTGAGCGAAGCGGCGGTCGATGTCGCGTTTGTCGGGATCGGCGAGAATGGCCACCTGGCGTTCAACGATCCCCCGGCGGACTTCGAAACCGAGCAGCCGTATGTGATTGTCACCCTCGATGACGCGTGCCGGCGGCAGCAGGTGGGCGAGGGGTGGTTCGACTCGGTGGCGGACGTCCCGTCGCAGGCCATCTCGATGTCGGTGCGCCAGATCTTGAAGGCGCGCGAGATCATCTGCGTGGTGCCGGACGCGCGCAAGGCGCCGGCGGTCAAGGCGTGCGTCGAAGGCAAGGTGTCGCCGATGGCGCCGGCCTCCATCCTGCAAACCCACGCGCGCACTACGCTTTACCTCGATCGGGACTCGGCGGCACTGCTGGACGAGTCAACCCGCGGCGATCAGTCATGAGCGAGCTGGCGATTCGCGACAGCGAAGGGCCGAGCGAGTCGAATGGGGATTTGCTCGAAAGCGATGCCTCATGAGACTCGAGCTGCCGGGACTGTTCGACCTCCAGGTGAACGGATTTTGCGGCATCGACTTCAACGCCCCGGACCTGACGGCCGATCGGGTCAGTGAAGCGCTCGAGCGGATGCGCGCCACCGGTGTCACCCGCTGCCTGCCCACCCTGATCTCATCGTCGGTCGAGCAGTTTGCCGCGAGTGCCCGGGTCCTCGCCAGGGTATCCGATGCCGCCATGGCCGGCATTCACATGGAGGGGCCGTACCTGTCCGTCGAGGACGGCGCGCGCGGGGCACACGTGCGCGAGCACATCAGGCCGGCGAGCATCGATGACTTCCGCCGACGACAGGAAGCCGCCGGCGGCCGGATCGCGCTCGTCACACTTGCGCCCGAAGCCGCCGGCGCGGTGCCGCTCATCGAACATTTGATCGCGACTGGTGTCCGTGTCGCGATCGGCCATACGGAGGCGACAGCGCGACAAATCGACGAGGCCACGGCGGCTGGTGCGACGCTGGCGACGCATCTGGGTAACGGCTGCGCGCAGATGCTGCCAAGGCATCCCAACGTCATCTGGGAGATCCTGGCCACCGACGCGCTGTGGGCCAGCCTGATCGTCGATGGGCATCACCTGCCACCTTCGACGGTGAAGGCCATGGTGCGGGCGAAGGGAGCGGACCGGACGATCCTCGTGACCGATGCCATCGCCGCCGCTGGAGGCGCCCCGGGACCGTATACGATTGGCGGCGTCAGGTGTGCGCTCGGAGACGACGGCCGGGTGTCGTTGCCGGGCACGCCCTATCTCGCCGGTTCGGCACTGACGCTGGATCGCGCCATCGCCAACACGGCGCGGTTCACCGGCCTGCCGATCGAGATGGTGATTCCGATGGCCTCGACCATTCCCGCGAGTTACCTCGGCATGACCACGGCGGGCACCGTAGTCGCGGATTGGGATCCCGACGCCGGCGAGCTGCAGATTGGCCGCGTGAGCCTATGAACATCGCTCCTCTCGACTGGGCGGTCATCGTCGTCTATTTCATCGTCATCACGGCCATCGGGCTCGTCGTGGGCTATCGCGTGCGCCGCACCGGCGACTTCTTCCTGGGCGGGCGCCGGTTCGGTCCGTGGTTGATGATCGGCCAGAGCTTCGGCGTCGGCACGCATGCGGAGATGCCCGTCGCCCTGGCCGGTGCGGTGTACACCATGGGTGTGTCGGGCATCTGGTTCCAGTGGAAGAACCTGTTCATCACGCCGTTCTACTGGCTGATGGCGCCGGTGTTTCGCCGCATTCGCCGCACGACCATGGCGGAGTTCACCGAGGATCGCTACGGCTCGTGGATGGGTGCGATCTACATCGTGTTTGCGCTCTGCTACTTCATCATGAACATGGGCAGCATGCTCAAAGGCGCGGGGAAGGTGATCGGCCAGGCGAGCGGCGGCAGCGTGGGCGCAAACGAGATCGTGGTGGCGATGACGGTGATGTTCATCCTCTACAGCTTCGTCGGCGGGCTGGTCGCCGCCGCGTGGACCGATCTGTTCCAGGGCGTTCTCATCATCGTCCTCTCTTTCATGCTGATCCCGCTGGGCTGGAGCGCGGTCGGCGGACTCGACGGCATGAAGGCCTCGCTCGAGCCCTTCCGCTTCTCGCTGGCCACGCCGTCGGGAATCGGACCGTGGGTGATCGCGATGCTGACGGTCAACGGCCTGGTCGGGATCATGGCGCAGCCGCACCAGCTGGCCGCGGTGGGGACGGGCCGCGACGAGCGCACGTGCCGCGTCGGCATGTTCTACGGCAACTACGTCAAGCGGGTGTGCACGGTCGGGTGGGCGCTGGTCGGCTTGATCGTGGCGGCGATGGTCGCGCAGGGCAACGGCGACGCGGCGCTACTCAGCGATCCGGAAAACGCGTTCGGATTTGCCTGCCGCCGGCTGCTGTTTCCTGGCGCGCTGGGCCTGATGATCGCAGCAGTGTTGGCCGCGAACATGTCGACGTGCTCGGCGTTCCTGGTCGACAGCGGTGCGTTGTTTACCGAAGGATTGTACCGGCGACGGCTGGCGCCGAACCGTCCGGACCGTCACTATCTCTGGGTCGGGCGGACGAGCGGCTTCGCCATCACGATGCTCGGCGTGTTGTACGCGCTATACCTGATTCAGAGCGTGCTGTATTCCTTTCTGTTGACTGAGACGCTCGCGACCTTTGTCGGCATCAGCGTGCTGGGTGGTGTCGTGTGGCGGCGCGCCAATCGATGGGGGGCGCTGGCGAGCCTGTTGAGCGCGCTGGCGACGAACTTCCTCTTGTACTATCTGACCGGCGAACGACTGGACCACTGGGACGCCAACGTGTTCCTGGCATCGCTCCTGGTCGGGATTGTGGCCCTGGTCGGCGTGAGCCTGGTGACGCGCCCAGAGCCGGCGGACAAGATCGAGTCATTTTTCGGGCGGCTGCAGACGTCGAGCGACGTGGCCGATCCCCAATCAACAGATCACGAGATCACGAGATCACCAGATGCACCAAGTCCCCTGTTGCTCGTCAACCTGCTGCGACTGCGGCAGGGCGCGGCCGGTCTGGGGTGGCGAGCCTATCGCGACGATCTCGGCGGCTTCGCGATCGGCTGGGTGCTCGTCATCGGGCTGGTGATTGCCACCGCACTGTTCTTATGAGAACCTGACGAACCTGACGAACCTGACGAACCTGACGAACCCGACGAACCCGATCTTGAGTAGGAGAGCGTGATGCAGTACACCAGACGTGAATTCGGGAAAATCGCGCTCACTACGCTGCCCGCGGCGACCTTGCTCGAGCACCCGTTCGCGGCGTCGGCGCAGACGCGCAAGCCGAACTCGGTCATCGACGGCGTTCACCTCGGCACCATCACGTACAGCTACCGCAGCATGCCGGATCAGAGCGCCGAAGCCACGCTCAAATACATCGTCGAATCAGGCATCAGCCAAATCGAGTTGATGGGCGGGCCGGCGGAGAGTTTTGCCGGTGCGCCTCAAAGCGCGCGCGGCGGGGGCGGCGGTGGGGGCCGCGGTCAACACGCGACGCCCGAGCAACAGGCCGCACAGCGCGAAGCGGCGGCGCGCCTGAAGGCGTGGCGCACGTCGGTGTCGATGGACAAGTTCAAGGCCTTGCGCAAGATGTATAACGATGCGGGCGTCACGATCTACGCATGGAAGGTCCTCAACCCGAACATGTCGGATGAAGAGTTCGAGTACGTGTTCAACGTGGCGGAGGCGCTCGGCAACACGCACACGACGCTCGAACTGCCTGTCGATGCCGCCCAACTCAGACGCGTCGGTGACTTTGCGGCGAAGAAGAAGATCTACGCCGCGTATCACACCCACATGCAGGCGACCATGACGTCGTTCGACCAGGCCTTTGCCATCTCGAAGGGCAACATGGCCAACATCGATCTCGGCCACTACGTGGCTGGCACCGGCCAAAGCCCGATCCCGTTCCTGAAGAAATACCACGACCGCATTTCGAGCGTGCACCTGAAGGACCGCACGACGCCGGCCAACGGCGCGAAGAACCTGCCGTGGGGCACCGGTGACACGCCGCTGAAGGAAATCCTTCAGACCGTCAAGAAGGAGAAGTACGCCTTCCCGCTAGCCATCGAGCTCGAGTACGACGTGCCGCAGGGTTCGGATGCGGTGAAAGAAGTGGCCAAGTGCTTCGACTATTGCAGGACGGCGCTTAAGGGCTAGCGATGGGCTAGCGATTCAGTAACGGTCAGACTTTGCTCGCCGCCAAGCCCAGGACTATATTTCGGCCCATTGTTGGACAAAGTGCCAACCGGGGCCCCTCGCCTCGCGGACTTTGCGTGGTGGGGTGGAGATTGAGGCCGTTATGAATTTGATCACGAGGGTCGCGTTCGTCGTCGCGCTTTTCCTGGCGACGCCGATCGACGCACAGACCGCGACCGGGACCATCCTGGGCAATGTCACCGACAGTTCCGGCGCCGGGGTGCCGGGGGCGTCGGTGACCGCCACCAACGTTGACACGCAATTCTCACGGAACACGGTGACGGATGCGTCCGGGCAGTACGCCCTTCGGCTGTTGCCGGTCGGCAAGTACCAAGTCGAGGTCGTGCTCCAGGGCTTCAAGAACTTCTCGCAGACCGGCATCGCGCTCGAAGTGGGCCGCAATGCGCGTATCGATGCGGTGATCGAACCCGGCAACGTTTCTGAAGTGGTGTCGGTCGTGTCCGACGCGCCCCTGGTCGAGACCACGACCGCCGCGCTGTCGCGCGCGGTGAGCCAGAACGAAGTGCTCAACCTGCCGCTGGTCAATCGCGACCTCTACTCGCTGCTGAGCATCACGGGCGGCGTCACGAGCAACAATGCCTCCAACTCGCTTGGCGGCCCCGAACAGAACACCACCATCAACGGATCGCAGAACGCGCAGATCGGCACCGTCAATTTCCAGCTCGATGGCGGCAACAACACGGCCGGCCTGCGCGGCACCGGCAACCCGGCGCCCAATCCCGAGGCGATCCAGGAGTTCCGCGTGATCACCAGCAGCTACTCCGCTGAGTACGGCCGTTACCCGGCCGGCGTCGTCGACGTGGTGACCAAGTCGGGCACCAACCAGTTCCGCGGCGCGGCGTTCGAGTTCTTCCGCAACGAAGCCCTGAACTCAAAACGGTGGGCGCCTCCCGGCCTCGTGGCCACCAAGGACCCGCTCGATCGGAACCAGTACGGCGCCGCGTTCGGCGGCCGCATCACCAGGGACAAGACGTTTTTCTTTACCAGCTTCTCCGGCCTGCGCCAGGAAGAAACCTACTATCGCAACTCCGCCGTCGTCCCCACCGCGCTCGAGCGCGCCGGTGACTTTTCGCAGTCGCGGCTCCGGCCCAACGATCCGGTGACCGGGCAGCCGTTCCCTAACGGCATCATTCCCACCGGACGCTTCGATGTCGCGGCCAGGACCATTCAGGACAAATACGTCCCGTTGTCGAACTTGCCCAACAGTTTCTACGAGGTCAGCGCGCCGGATCCGCTCAGCACCGATGAAGTGACGTTCAAGCTCGATCACAACCTGTCGTCGACCCGCGCGCTCGCGCTGAGCTTCTTCTATCTCACCGGCACCGATACCCAGCCGATGTCGGGGTCGGGGAACATCCCCTGGGTCGATCGCGACTTCAAATGGAAGCAACACAACCTCAACGCCGGCGACACGTGGACGGTCAGCCCGACGATGATCAACCAGTTGAAGTTCACGTATACGCGCCAGTACGGCGGTCGCGTCAACAATCCGGCGACGTCGCTCGGCGACCTGGGCTCGACTTTCAAGATCCAGGGCGACCCCACGCTGCCGCGCATCACGGTCACGGGGTTCTTCACGGGCCAGACCTCGATCGCCGGCCCGGACGCGGGCAGCGACTTCTGGTCGGTTCGCGACAGCGTGATCATCAGCCGGCGCGATCACACCTTCAAGATCGGCGGCGAGATTTCGTACGAGACGATCATTCACGACACGTTGCTCGATAATTACGGCGTCTTCTTGTTCAACGGCAGCAAGACGGGGAACGCCTATGCGGATTTCCTACTCGGCGTGCCCGCGACGATGACGCAAGACGCGCCGGTGCGGAAGACCGACAACGGCGTGTACTACAGCATCTTCGCGCAGGACGATTATCAGGTCCATTCGCGCGTGACGCTGAATCTCGGCGTCCGCTACGACCTGCAGATGCCGCTGACGGATCCGCTGGATCGCAAGCTGGCCTTCGTGGAGGGGGCCAGGTCGACGGTATCGCCGAACGCGCCGGTGGGTCTGCTGTTCCCCGGCGACCCGGGCATCAGCCGCGGCATCGTCAAGACCGACAAGAACAACATCGCGCCTCGTCTCGGGCTGGCGTGGGACGTGATGGGCGACGGACGAACCTCGCTTCGCGCCGCCGCCGGCGTCTTTTACGGCAGCATCACCGGCAACGAGTGGAACACCACCGCCGACAACCAGCCGTTCACGGTGCGGCAATCGTTCCCGACCGTCTTCACGCTGTCGGATCCGTATCGCAACCTGCCGGGCGGCGTCGGTCCGTTCCCGTTCGAGTACGATCCGGCGAGCCCGCGTTTCACGCTGCCGGCACAGGTCTTCGGCCCGTCGCTCGACTTCGTCTGGCCGAAGGCGTACCAGATGAACCTCACGGTGGAGAAACAGCTGTTCCGCGACATCAGCGTGACGGCCTCGTACGTGGGCGCGCTCGGCCGCAATCTGCCTGCGAGCATCGACCGCAACTACCCGGTCTATGGCCCGGGCGCGACTGCGG
>JANOZI010000688.1:0-3596 GCA_031429375.1 Acidobacteriota bacterium
GATGATCGCCGCAATGCCGGCATAGAACGGAAACTGCAGCAGCACACCCCAGACCGCGGGCGTGGCGCCCTGCACGGCGATCATCAGGCGGGCCGGCGTGCGGTGGAGCAGGATGCCCAGCAAGAGAAACGAGAGGTTCACGGTGTCGAGGTTGATGGCGTTCAGCGCCTGCGGCACCCGCATGAAATACCGTACGAGGTAGGCGGTTCCGATCGCGACCACGAACAGCGGCAGGATCATCGAGTGCTCGAGCCACGCGCCCGGCGGCACGTCGCGTCGCGCGACGCCGACCGGCTCGAGTTCGGTGAGGTCGATATCGAGATCGCGCGCGGTCGTGGTCCGTCCCGCGGGCGGCGCCGCCAGCCACATCACCAGCGTCACGACCGCAATCTCGATCGCCACCGCCACCAGGCTCTGCCACAGGAAAATCGTCTCGGTGGACGGGATCATGCCGCCGGGCACGATGCCACCACCGGCGACGATGTCGCGTATCTGAGGCTGCAAGGCGCCCGGCGTCGCCATTTGTAGTGCGGCCGATCCGCTCAGCCCCTGCGCCCAGATGCTGCCGAGCCCCATGAAGCTCGCCGCTGCCAGCGCGCGATAGTCGACGTTGGGCACGCGGCGCGCGACCTCGCGCACCAGCACGGCGCTGAAGATCAGGCTGAAGCCCCAGTTGAACCACGAGCTGAACATCGCAAAGAACGCGACCAGCGCCACCGCGCCGCGCGGCGTCTGCGGCCAGCCGGCGATGGCGCTGATCGCGGCGCGCATCGGCGCCGACGTCGCCAGCACGTGCCCCGTGATGATGATCAACGACATCTGCATCGTGAACGGGATCAGGCTCCAGAAGCCGCCGCCCCACGCATCGATGACCTGTCCTGCGGTGGCCGGCGTCCACGCCAGCGCCGCGACGACGACGATGGCCGTGGCCAGCAAGGCGAAGATGAAAGCATCCGGCACCCACCGCTCCGTCCAGGCGGTCAGCGAGATGGCCGCCTGCCCGATCAAGCCGGGCCGCTCGTCCGTGTCGGGCCCGCCGGCGCGTTCGCTCATGCCCGCCAAAGTTAACACCGCGCGGACCGCGATGCTCTGGCAAATCCAAAGTGGCGCAGGTAGACTGCGCCGAACTGGATTCGGGACGCCCTATGACCACACCCAAACACTTGCGCGCCCTGATGGCCGGCGCTGTCTTCGTGTCGCTCGCCTGCGTTGGCGCGACGGCGCACGCACAGATCGGCACCGCGGTGATCGAGAAGCACAAGGCCGGCCTCGAGCAGCAGATCACCGACCCCGATCAAAAACGCGAAGGCGGTACCCAGCCGCGCGATTGGGAGTATCAGCTCGGCGACGGCGTACGAACACGGCAGGTGACCTTCTACGTCGATGGCGGTGTTCCGCTCTATGGAAAGCTGTTCCTGCCGAAGGGCTTTACGCCGGCTGGAAGTTATCCCGCGGTCGTGGTCGGTCATGGCATCAACGCCTTGTCGATCGGCATCGAGAAATTCGCATCGCGATTTGCCGAGCGCGGCATCGTGGCGATGGCGATTGACTATCAGAGCTACGGCTTCAGCGGCAGCGGCTCCGACGACATCCGCCTGCTCGAACCGGACACGACGGCAGACGCTGCGGCGGTCACGGAAGGGGAGCGGCGCATCCTGTTGAAGCGGACCAATCTGAACAACGTCCACGAGATCTCGGACTTCCGCGCCGCCGTGTCGTTCCTGCAGGGCGAAGCTGGTGTCGACCCGGATCGCATCGGCATTTGGGGATCGAGCAACGGTGGCGGCGTCGTCATCGCCGTCGCCGCGGCAGATGCGCGCGTGAAGGCCGTGGTCTCGCAGGTCTCGACACCTCGTCCAGCGGCGCGCGGCCCCGTGCCCATCGGCGCCAACTTGCAGAAGGACGCGGTCACGCGCGTTCGCACCGGCCAGGGCGGCGAAGTCGACGGCGGTTTCTCGTTCAAGAGCAAGATCGATGCGTGGTCGAACCAGCGCAATCGCGACGTGCGGCCAGGGACCACGCTCGATCAGATTCGGCCGACCACGGCCGTGTTGTTTGTGCCGGCGGAGAAAGACGAGCTGACCGGCGGCGCCGCGGGCGCGATCGAAGCCGCGAAGTTCCTGGCCGACCGCGGAGTGCCGAGCCAGGCCGTCGTGCTGCCGGGCCTGTCGCACTTCCAGGCGTATTCGCATGCCGGGTTCGAGATCGGCTCCACCCTTGCAGCCGATTGGTTCACCAAGTACCTCGCGACAGCAACATCGGCGGCAGTCTCGAAAGGCCTGCCCGCACTGGCGCCCCCACCAGCGGTTGCCGTCGCCGGCCCCGTTCCTGCCGGCGTCACGGCGAAGGACGTGTCGTTTTTCAGTGAAGCGGTGCCGATTCATGGCCGGCTCTTTCTGCCGAGCGGCTTCAACGCCGGCGGCGCGGCTGCGGCCGTCGTGCTGGCGCCAGGTTGGGGGGAAACCGCGGCCAGTATCGAGGGGCAGGCGGCACGGTTCGCCGGGAAAGGCATCGTCGCCATGGCCATCGACTATCGCGGGTGGGGCAAGAGCGGGGGGTTCATCTACCTCGCCGACAATACGCGCTGGGACGATCGCCTTCGCTTCTCGCAGCACACGTCGAAGGTCCGGATTCGACGCAAGCGCCTGTTGCCCGAGGCGCAAGTGATCGACATCCGCAACGCGATCACCTTCCTCCAGGGCGAGCCCGGTGTCGACCCCGCGCGTATCGGCGTTTGGGGCGTCGGCGTGTCGGGCGGCCACGTCGTCGCCGTTGCCGCGGCCGATGCACGAGTGAAGACGGGTGTCGCGGTCATGCCGGTGATCCCCGGCCAGGACACGCTACGAGAGTCGTTCAACCCGTCGCTGCCGCAGCGCGCCGTGATGGTGCGCCTCGCGCGGTCGGGGCAGGCCCCCGCCACGCAGGCGGCGGCGGTGTCGATGAACGCCGAAGAAGCGTCGATCGCGCTGGCCGAGTACCGGCCGTTCAACCTGAAGGATCAGATCCCCAAGACGACCGAGATCCTCTACCTCGATTCCGCAAAAGACGCGGCTGACGCCGCAGCGGATTGGTTCGTCAAGCACCTTTGATGCGCGCACGCGTCGTCCGCGCCATCGCCGTTTCGGTGACCGTCACCGTCATCGCGCAACGGCCCGCCACGGTGGGCGAGTGGCGCCATTACGGCGGCGACGCGGCGAGCAGCCGCTACTCGCCGCTCGATCAAATCAACCTCTCGATGTCCGCGAGCTCGAGATTGCGTGGCGATGGCCGTCGCCCGACAACCCGATCGTCAAAGCCAATCCGCTGGCACGGCCTGGCGGCTACGAAGACACGCCGCTGATGGTGAACGGCGTGTTGTACACGGCAACCTCGCTTGGCGTGTTCGCGGCCATCGATCCATCCAGCGGGCAGACGCTCTGGCAATACGATCCCGAAACGTGGCGGCTGGGCCGCCCGCCGAACCTCGGGTTCACCCACCGCGGCGTCGCCTATTGGAGCGATGGCAAGATCGAGCGGATTATCAGCGGCACGCACGACGCGCGCCTGATCTCGCTCGACGCGAAGACCGGCAAGCCCGACCCGGCGTTTGGCGACAA
>JANOZI010000689.1:0-5020 GCA_031429375.1 Acidobacteriota bacterium
CTCCGGCTGGTGCCGGCGGTGATGTGGAACGTGTGCCGATTAAGCGGCTCGGGTTTTCTGCAGATCCTGATCGACACGTCGAGCTACATCGGGCTGGTCCGCGTGATCTCGACGTTCGGCAGCGACGCGCTGGCCGGCTACTCGATCGGCATCCGCACGGTGATCTTCGCGATCCTGCCGGCGTGGGGGCTGAGTAATGCGGCGGCGACGAGGGTGGGGCAGGCGCTCGGCGCCGGCAAGCCCGATCGCGCGGAGCAGGCGGTCTGGACTGCGGGCAAGTACAACGCCATAGTGCTGGGCGTGGTCGGTCTGCTGTTCGTCGTGTTCGCGCCGCAGATCGTCTCGATCTACACCGCGGATCCCGGAGTGGTCCCGTACGCGACCGACTGCCTGCGCATCGTCAGCACGGGCTTCGTGTTCTTCGCCTACGGGTTGGTCTTCACGCAATCGTTCAACGGCGCCGGTGACACCTGGACGCCGACGTGGATCAACCTGGGATGTTTCTGGGCCTGGCAAATCCCGCTGGCCTGGCTGCTGGCGATTCGGTGGGGGATGGGCCCGCGCGGCGTGTTCATCGCGATGACGGTGGCGTTCTCGACGTTGGCGATTGTGAGCGGAATCGTGTTTCGCCTCGGCTGGTGGAAAACGAGGCGCGTCTAGCCACCGAGACACCGAGGCAAAGAGAAGACCAAGTCTTTCTTACTGCCTTCTGCATTTCTGAGGTGCCACGGCACGTCTTGTATCTCCGCTAGCGGAAGTGCGTGAAGACAAGAGCGTTTTTCGAGAGGTATTGAAAATAGTGTCTCTGTGTCTCAGTGTCTCTGTGGCCCGTGCGTGGATCCGGGTTAAGAGCTAAACTCAAGCTCTGCATGATTCACGTCATTGGTGGTGGCCTCGCTGGATGCGAAGCGGCGTGGCAGGCGGCCGAGATCGGCGAAGACGTCACCATTCACGAGATGCGGCCGGTGCGGCCGACGGCCGTCCATCAAACCGACGGACTGGCCGAGCTGGTCTGCAGCAATTCGTTCCGCGCCGACAAGATCGATAACGCCGTCGGGCTGATCAAAGAAGAAATGCGCCGCCTCGGCTCGGTCGTCATGCGAGCGGCCGATGCCACGCGCGTGCCGGCCGGCGCGGCGCTGGCCGTCGATCGTCATGCGTTTTCGAAGGCCGTCACCGGCGCCGTCACGGGGCATCCCCGCATCCGCGTGTCACGCGAAGAAATCTGCCGCGTGCCGGGTCACGAGTGGTCGCCGGTCATCATCGCCACAGGTCCGCTGACCTCGGACGCGCTCTCAAGAGACATCCAGGCGATGGTCGGCGAAGAGCACCTGGCGTTCTACGATGCCATCAGCCCAATCGTGCTCGCCGAGTCGATCGACCTGTCGAAAGTATTCCGCGCCTCGCGGTGGGGACGAAGCCTCCGCGGCGTCGAACCTGCCGAACCTGCCGAACCTGTCGAACCTGTCGAACCTGAGGGTGACTATCTCAACTGCCCCATGACCAAGGCCGAGTACGACGCCTTTTACATAGCGCTGACGACGGCGGAGTCGGCGACGGTGCACGATTTCGACAAGGAGAAATTCTTTGAAGGGTGTCTGCCGATCGAGGTGATGGCGCATCGCGGCGAGGGCACGCTGCGCTTCGGCCCCATGAAGCCGGTCGGCTTGACCGACCCGAAGACCGGGCGCTTTCCGTACGCCGCCGTGCAACTGCGGCAGGACACGCTGGCCGGCGATCATTACAGCCTGGTCGGCTTCCAGACGCAGATCAAATGGGGCGACCAGGCCCGCGTGCTGCGGATGATCCCGGGGCTCGAGCAGGCCGAGTTCGTGCGCTTCGGCATGGTGCATCGCAACACCTATATCTGTGGGCCGAAGGTGTTGTTGCCGACGTGGCAGACGCGCCATCGCGCCGACTTGTTCTTTGCCGGGCAGGTGTCGGGGGTTGAAGGCTATGTCGAGTCGGCGGCGTCGGGGCTGGTCGCCGGCCGCAACGCCGCGGCGCTCGCGCGGGGCGAGGCGCCACAGGCGCCGCCGCGGACGACCGCGATCGGGTCGCTCGCGTATTACGTGTCGCACGCGGATCCCAAAAACTATCAGCCCACCAACATCACGCATGGCATCATGCCGCCGCTCGACAACCCGCCGCGCGACAAGATGAAGAAGAAGCTGCTGATCGCCGAGCGCGCGCTCGCCGACCTCGAAACTTGGCGCGGGTCGCTGGTGGGGACAAACCGTTAGACTGGTGGGGACAAACCCTTATGTTTGTCTCAGTTGCCAGTTGCCAGTTAACAAAAAAACACTCTGGAAACTGGAAACTGTTAACTGTTCTTAGGTTTGTCCAGAACCATGCGCGATCACCTCAAAGCATTTCTCGCGTTCCTCGAGCTCAATCGGCACGTCTCTCCGCACACCGTGCGCGCCTACGAGAGCGACATCACGCAGTACCTCGCGTGGGTCGCGAGCGACAAGGAGCGCAAGATGTCGGAGCTGACGCCGGCGGATCTCGACCTCACGTCGGTGCAGTCGCACCTCGCGGACCTCGGCAAGGCCGGCAAGGCCCGCTCGTCGGTGGCGCGCAAGCTGTCGGCGCTGCGGACCTTTGTGCGCTACTTGCGGCGCGAGGACCTGATCGAGCACGACCCGACGGCGCGGGCGGTGGCGCCAAAACGCGACCAGACGCTGCCCATGCATTTGTCCGAGCCGGAAATAGCCAGGTTGATCGAGACGGCCAGCACCGCCGATCCGCTCGGCCGCCGCGACCGCGCCATTCTCGAGTTGTTCTACGCATCCGGCCTGCGCCTGAGCGAGCTGGTCGGCATCGACATGGAAGACCTCAACCTCAGCGGCCGCATGGTGCGGGTGATGGGGAAGGGCGGCAAGGAGCGGCTGCTGCCGTTCAACCAGAGCGCGCTCACCGCGTTACGGGCGTGGATCGCTGACCGCGCGGTCATTCTCCAGGCGCACCCTCCCGGCGGCTCGCGCGCGAAATCGCGTGGCGGTGTAGCGCGGAACTTTCCGGTCCGCCGAAGCGCCGGGCGCGCAGGCGGAAGTTCCGCGAAACAAACCGATCCGTTATTCGTCAACTATCGCGGCACCCGCCTCACCGGCCGCAGCGTCGATCGGATGTTGCGCCGCTACGTGGCACTCTGCAGCACGCGGCTCGGCATCAGCCCGCACGCGCTGCGTCACTCGTTTGCGACCCATCTGCTGCAACGCGGCGCCGACCTGCGCGCCATCCAGGAGCTGCTCGGCCATTCGCGACTGAGCACCACACAGCGATACACGCACGTCAACGCGGCGCAGTTGATCGAGGTGTATCGCAAATCGCACCCCCGCGCCGCCAAGAGCGAGTAGAATCGTCTCCGGTGCCTGTTTCGACGGTTTTCGTCCGGCCTCTCCAGCTCACTGCGGTTTTTCTCCTCGGCCTCGTCACCGCATCGGCCGCCTTCGCACAAGAGCCCGCGCCAGCGCCGGCCGGCGACACGGTCGATCTGTTCGGCCTCAAGGTCACGCAAAACGAGCGCTTCAAGTTCGGCGGCGAATTCATCGCCGGCTGGTCGCACGACGGCGCACAGGCCGCGCTCGGCTTCGAGAAGCAGGGCCGCGTCGGCATGGCCATTCTCAGCGTTGGCGGCAAGGTGTCGAACCGGGTCCGCTACTTCGTGTCGGTCAATCCCGTGAGCGAAACCAATTCGAAGCCGGCCTGCGGCGAGAAGGATTACTTCTTTCCCAACGATCCGCGACTCTACGCCGGCACCGGACCGATCGTGCCATGCGATCCCGAAGACGGCCTCAAGCGCGTCGACACCTACAACACCTTTTCGCTCGACTACATCACGCAGCAGGGCATCCTGCGCGAGGGCTACATCGACTGGGGCCTGTCAGACTCGGTGTCGCTGCGCGGCGGCCGGTTCATCCTGCCGATCGGGTTTGCACCTCGCGAGGTCGGCGCCGCGACCGCCAAGGACATGGCGCGCATCACGCGCCTCAACGCCGAGGCCAACTACGGCGCCATGGTGGCGTACTCGGCGCGGCGCGGCGATCGGCCGGTCTTCGACCTCGGCGTGATGGCGGTGCTCGGCGACGGCAACCGCGAAAAAGATTACGACTGGTTCTATTTCGTCAACACCTCGCTCGACACCAACAGTGCGGTCACCGTTGCGGCCTCGCTGCGGGCCATGCCGATCAAGGCCCTCGACCTGCGTGTCGCCTTCAAGAAAGGCTACACGGGCTCGAAGGTCGAGCGCCTGCCAAGCTATTGGGCGTCGAAACGAAATGACGATGCGCTGGTGGTGAGCTTGAAGCTGTCGCCGACGTCGTGGGCGTCGATCTTCGGTGAATACGCCAAGTACCGATGGGGCCCGACGCTCACCTCGGGAGAGCTGGTCGGCCTGCCCGACCTCGCGGGCATCGACAAGCCCGGGTATTACATGGGCCTCCAGCTCGAAGCGCCGCTGACGAGCCAGGTTCGTGTCGGCGGCAGCGTGACGCGTGAAGAGCTGACGCGCGACGACAGCCTGATCCAGTACTTGGCGCTCAACCAGCTCTACGGGGTGTCGATGGGGAAGAAAGATCGCGAGCTCATCGTTCGCGGCTTCGTCGACGTGAACCGGCTTGTCAACGTCAGTTTTTTCTGGATGGATGTGTCGAATCCGTTCCCGTGGGTCAGCGGCAGCTGGCCGGTCACCGGACCGGTGGCGTTCACGGGCCGCGCGCCCGACCGCGTCGGCGTCACTGTCTCGTTACGCACACCTTAGGAGTTTCTCCGCCGCGGCGCACAGAACAGCTATAGTGGGCCGACGAGTCGATGGCCCCTCCTTCGTCTTCTTCATCCGTGACCCGCGCGATCTACCTGGGTGCCCTGGCTGCGTTAGCGGTCGTCGCCACCCTGAGCGTGGTGATCTACCGCTCGGCCGTTCGCGACACCGTCGCGCAGCATTCCGCGCAGCAGCTGGCGATGGTCCGCACCACCTCGGTCGGCGTCCAGGGCGAGATCCAGGGGCTGTCGGCGCGCA
>JANOZI010000690.1:0-4296 GCA_031429375.1 Acidobacteriota bacterium
GCGCTCTTGGAAACGATCGCACTCTTGGGCGGCTCCGGCGCGGCCTCCGGCGGCGCGGGCTCGGCCTCCTGCTCCTCGAACTCCATCTGCACGTCGATCTGGACCTTGCCGGCGAGTTTCTGCGCAATCACCTCGACGACGAAGACGCCGTCACGCATCGCCGCCTTGATGTTGCCGCGGCGTTTCACCTCCAGGAACTTGGAGGGGTCTCTGGTGAAATCGGTCGTCTCGAAATACGCCGGGCTCAGGATGTCGCCGGCCAGGTAGACGTTGGGCTGACGGGTCTCGAGCAACGGCGTGACCACCGGCCGGCTCTTGTTGTTGGGCCCGCCGGCCATCAGCGGCACACCCACCTCCGACAGCAACGCCTCCGGAATGTCTTCGCCGATACAGGCAATGCAGAACGGCTTCGAGAACTCCAATTGCGTGGTCTCGGCCGGCTTGCCCGGTGCGACCAGGCGCGAGGTCCGCAGCGACAGCAGGGATTGCCCGTTGCTGTCGAGCATGGCCACCGGATCGCTGCTCGGCAGGTAACGCACGTTGCCGTTACCCATGAACGCTTCGAAGAACACGTCCGCGAGCGCCCTCGAGACCTTCGGCATCTTGTCGCCGCGGTACGACCAGTACACCGCGGATGAATCGTTGGCCTTGGCCTTGGCGTTGGAGATCGCGATCACGGCTTCGCCGGCTGAAGTACCGCCGCCGATCACACACACCGGTTCACCAACGTAGGCCGCCGCATCGCTGAGGCCGAACGCCAGCCCCGCCACGTCGCCGGGAATATCGAGGCGGCGCGGCACGCCTCGACCGAACGCCAGTACCACGTGACGGGCGCGGTAAATCTGCTCGGCCTTGAGGTTGTGATTCCACGCGACCGCCTTCCACACCTCGCCGTCGCGCTCCAGGCCTGTCAGCTCGACGCCGACCTGCGCCGGAATGGCATGCTCGCGATAGAGCGCCTTCCATTCGACGCACATCCGGTCCTTGTCGATCGGCTGGAAATGCAGCTTGGCGACGAGCGGGCCCGCCTTCGGAAACTGCATGCGATCGCCGCCGCCGTAATCGGGCAGGATCTGCTTGTCTTTCGCGTAATCGCGAATGCGCTTCATCAAGTCGTCGTAATCGATGACGAGCGCCGCCAGCCCGAGCTCTTTCGCGCGAAACGCCGCCGCCGTGCCGAACGGACCTCCGCCGACAATCAGGACGTCGAGCACGTCCGGCAGTGTGACCTGCTGCGCCAGGATCAGCGTGCCGTCTCGTTCTGTCTCTCGCGCATCACTCACGCCGCACCGCGCTCCCGTTCGCAGACGACTGGCCCGATACCGACCGGAACCATTCGCTGATGTGTCCGAACAACGTCGACGGCCGCGGCGCCACCGCCGGGCCGGGCGGTTGGTCGGTGACCGACCACACGCTGCCGTCTCGCAGGTAGAGCCGCCGCATCTCTTCGAGATTGAACGGCCGCCCGCCCCGCCGCCCGAACACCGCCACTTGATTGCCGCTTTCGTCGGCCGCGCGGTCGCGATCGAGTCCCTTCGCGATCGCCAGCGCCGGGCCGTGCGTCGCACGCGTCGCAATCAGCCTGGGCCGCGGCCTCGGGCTGAAACCCATCGCGCCGGGCGTTTCGTTCGACGACACCAGCTGCAGCACCCGCAGGCCGTTGTGCCCGTCGGCGACGTAGGCGAACACCGACGCGTTCGTCATCCCGACCTTGACGTCGTTGACGTCGTTCATCGCGCCGCCGGCGTTGAAGGTCTGGTCGATGCGCGGTTGCTCGGGCCGCTCGACGTCCACAATCACCACGCCCTCGGCGCCACCCGCCACGTACGCATAGGTGCGGGCGACATAGATGTTGCGGGCATCGGCAATCTTCACCGTGGCCGATTCGACCAGCCGCGCCCGATCGGGCGTGGTCACATCCACGACCTTGAGCCCATCGCCGTCGGTCACAAAGGCGTAGCGGAACTGCACCGCCACCGCTGTCGGCTTGTTCATGGCGATTTCGCCGACGATGCGCGGGGCGAGCGGGGTGTTCAGATCGACGACCACCAGCCCGCGATCGCAGACGATGTAGGCGTAGTTGCCGGCGATGGCAAGGTTGCGCGCGCCGTGGAGGCGCCCGTCAGGGTTGAACGCCGCGGCGCGCTGCAGCGTGTTGTTGTCCGGGTTGCCGTCGAGCAGCGTCGCGGCCGTCGACAGCACCAGCCCTTCCTCCAGGTCCGTAATGTAGATGTAGCCGTAAAGCGGATGGATCGGCTGCTCCTGGTTCTCCGGGCGCCGGCTGCGAACCGGATCGACTGCCAGCGTCGAGGGCGCCGCGACGGCGGTGGCGTGGCGCGTGCCGACCCGCGTGCGCTGGCCGAACGGCGACACCGGCGCGCTGACGATCTTCTCCGAGAAGCCCTTCTGATTGATCTGCGCGATGTCGAATGCCTTGAAGCCGCCCTCGCCGTCGGCAATGTAGAGATACTCGCCGCGCGCCTGCACGCCGAGCGCGTCCGACGAAGCGTGATGAATCGCCGTCGTCAAGCGCTGGCCCTTCTGCTGGTGGGCGGCGTAGCGCTCCGGGTACGCGAGCTTGTGAAGGTCGCTGCCAATCACCGCCTGCGGCTCCTCGACCTCGGTCACCGCCACAGCTTCGACGCCGCCGTGGCCGGTGGCGACATACGCGAAGCGGCCGACGAAGTTTACGAAGTTGGTGCCGAGCAGCAGCAGCTGCGACATCACCGCGTTGTTATCGCCATTGGCCGAAACGTGGCAGTCGGTGCACATCTTTGTTTCGGTGGCGCGGACGGTGTGCGGTACGTGGGTATTGAAGGCCTGACCGGCGAAGCCCTCTGCCGAGACCGTCTGCTGCTGTCCGTAGATGATCTGGCGGTTCTGGTCCTGCGAGCTCACCACGACCGCGCTCGACGATCGCACCGGCGAAATGCGCCCGCGCATCGCCGTGCTGTCTTTGCCGAGCATGTAGACGTCGTCGCGCAGCACCTGGAAGTTGTACGAGGTCCAGTTGCGCGTGGCGGTGATCTCGTTGTGCAGCACGTCGCGCTTCTGGTTGGCCGACTGCGACAAATGGCAGCCGAAGCAGCTGGTGATCCACGACGAGTGGCACGTCGTGCACGACATCCGTTCGTCGGAATGGGCGAGGTTCGGCGACGCGCCGTCGCCCCAGCTCTTGCCATCGCGCTGCATCGTATGGGCGAGGCGCGCCCTCTCGTTCAGGACCGGGCTGCCCGGCGTGATGGTGTCCATCACCTGCGGCACGATCCACGAGAGATCCTCGCTGGTCATCGAGCGCTGCACCAGCCGGCGGGTCCGCGGATCGGCCTGGAAGCGCGGGCGATCGAAAGGCGTATTGAGCGACAGCAGGTTGGTACCGCCGCCTTCCGGCGCGGCGGGACCCGTGGTACGCAGCGTCCAGCTCGCCGGTGCGGGGTCGTTGCCATACGCGCGGCGGCTCGTGGTGCCATGGCAATCGGCGCACGTGATCTCGACGGCGACGCGGGGTTCTCCGTACAGCTTTCCGTTGCCGTGGTTGTCCTGCTTGAAGTGGCAATCCACACACTGCATGCCGCGCTCGAGGTGGATATCCTTGAGGTGCACCGGCTTGCCGCTGCGCTCTTCCGCGCGCGCCTGCGCGGTCGCCGGACGCTCGGCCGCGGCGCGCACGTCCGTGTAGCCCACCGCTTCGGCGAGCGCACCGCTCGACGCGTCTTTCACCGCCGCGCCGGTGCCGTCGATCAGGTTGCCCTTGCGATCGCGCTTGAACACCGCGCGGAACAGCCAGCCGTGGCCGTGAAAATCCGCAAACTGCGTTTGCTTGAGGGTGCTGTTGAACTCCGGCGATCCGGTGCGATGCAGGAAGTCGGAATCAGACCACAGCCCGCGAACGGCGCTCCCTTCGGGATTGCGTTTTTCGATCGCGACGCGCTCCGACGCCGAGAGCGATCGGCTCGTGACCGGATACATCTTGTCGCCGTCGGTTTCGTTGTCCCACCAGGTCAGTCCCTGATAGGTCGCGACCATGTTCGTGCCCGGGTGCATGTGGCACGTCATGCACTGGCTGGTCGGCACCGACGTTGTCAGGACGTGCTGGATCGGATGGCCCGATTCGTTCTTCGGGATCATCTCGTCTGACGACTGGCTCATGCCGCGATGACCGGCCTTGGCGTACGAACCCGAGTGCACCGGCGAGCGATCGTTGGCGTAGACCACGTGACAGGCGGTGCAGCCGCTCGATCGATAGTCGCCCGCCACGTCGTTCGAGCCGATGAAGTTCAGCGTCGGGTCGAGCAG
>JANOZI010000691.1:0-2476 GCA_031429375.1 Acidobacteriota bacterium
ACGCGATCGCCTTCGATCGCAAATTGCTGGGCGGCGGCGGAATGGCCGCCGGCCGCGCGCTGGTCGAGGAAGAGGTGGAAGGTGGGCGAATAGGCCCAGTCTTTTGCTACGAGGAGCACGACGCCGATGAGCGTCGCGAGCAACGCGCGAAGAATCCAGGGCCGCGGGGCAGTCTCCATCTCTCTGATGCTAGTTTGACATGCGTTGGCGCCCGCCCCAAGATGGGGCCATGAAACCGACGCTGCTGACCGCTGCCGTGGCCTTCGGCCTCATCGGGCTCGTTTCGGTCACGTCGGTCGCGCGATCCGGCGACACGCCGGGATGGAACCGCGCTGCGGCGGGCGCCTATCTCGATCAGCGCCAGGGCTGGTGGATGACCTGGCCGACCGCGGCGCGCGATCACGAGACGTCGTGCGTCTCGTGTCACACCACGCTGCCCTACGCGCTGGCCAGGCCGGCGCTGCGGACCGCGTTGTCGGAGACCGCGCCGTCAGCGACGGAGCGCACGATGCTGGATCGGGTCACGAAACGCGTCAGGCTCTGGAAAGACGTCGAGCCGTTTTACGACGACCAGACGCGCGGCCTGCCGAAGACCAGCGAGTCGCGCGGCACCGAGGCGATCTTGAACGCGATCGTGCTCGCCCGTTACGACGCACACGCGGGCGTGCTCAGCGACGACACGCGGGCCGCGTTTGCCAATATGTGGGCGTTGCAATTCACGGCCGGATCCCAGAAGGGTTCGTGGGCCTGGCTGAATTTTCACAACGCGCCGTGGGAATCCGACGAGTCGCATTACTGGGGCACCACGCTGGCCGCGATCGCCGTCGGCACCGCGCCGGGCTACCAGTCGTTGCCCGAGATTCAGAGCAAGGTCACGTTGCTGAAGGGATTTCTCACCGCCGGCTTCGACAAGCAGCCGCTCGTCAATCGCGCCGTCGCCTTGTGGGCCTCGTCGAAACTCATAGGCCTTCTCACACTCGAACAACAGCAGAAGGTGATCGCCGAGCTGCAGGGTCAACAGCGCGACGATGGCGGGTGGAGTTTGACGACGCTGGCGGCGTGGACGCCGCGGCGTGACAACACGCCGTTCGAAGCGAAGAGCGACGGCTACGCGACCGGACTCGTCACGTTCGCGCTGCAGCAGGCGGGTGTCTCTCGCGCGGACGCGCACGTGGGCAAAGGGCTCGCATGGCTGGTGGCGAATCAGAGCAAGACAGACGGCCTCTGGCCTGCGTACTCGCTCAACAAGCAGCGGGACGCGGCGACCGACATCGGCCGGTTCATGAGCGATGCCGCCACAGCGTATGCCGTGCTGGCACTGACCGCCGATCAGTAGCGTTGGCCATTATCAAACCCGGGGGACTTTCGTCCTCCCGGGTCTCGCTTGCCGATACGGCGCCGGCGGCGTTCGGTCAATTCAGCAGTTTCATGAACGCCACCATGTCCGCCTCGTCCTGAGGCGTCAAGGCGATGAACCCGCCCATCGCGAAGTTGACAGCGTCTGCGTAACGTGTATCCTAACGCCAACTAGACCAATCGGTCTAGTTTGGAGTTTACCGCGTTACAAGGAGACACACGCATGCGGATAGCAAAGGACCACGTCGACGTCCGGATGGAGATTCCAGGTGCCGTGATCCGTCAGCGAACGGATTTTGGCGATGTGAGCGGATTCGACAAGATCAGCGGCGAGTATTTCACGCTCGCGGCGGGCGTCGATACCACCCCGCTCTTCCAGGGATTGGAAGGCAACCTCTGCCAGTGTCCCCACTGGGGCTTCGTCTTGCGCGGCCAGATTACAACGACCGATGCGAACGGCGCGCGGGAGACGGTGACTGCGAATGACCTGTTCTACTGGCCGCCCGGGCACAACGTCAAGGTCGCCGCTGACGCGGAGATCGTCATGTTCAGTCCCCAGCGCGAGCACAGCCATGTCATCAACCACATGATCGAGATGGTCAAGGGCTAGCTCTTCGAGGCACACACCGATGACGCATCCAACCAAGCAGCGCCTGCTCGATGCGGGTCTCGCCATGCTCCTGCAGCATGGCTACCACGACCTGGGCATCCAGGCGCTGCTCGCGGCCACGGGTACGCCGAAGGGTTCTTTCTACCATCACTTCAAGGACAAAGAGGACTTCGCGCTCCAGGTCGTCGACCAGTACATGGGTCACGTGCATGCGGGCCTTGACGTGTGCCTCGGAGACACGGGATGTCCCCCGCTCGGGCGCGTGCGCCGGTTCTTCGAGATGACGCAGCAGAACTACCGGAAGGAGGGGTACATGGGCTGCCTGTTGGGCGGGCTCGGACAGGAACTGTCCGGCGTGAGCGAGGTGTTCCGGCACAAGATCGACGGGTGCTTTTCTGAGATCGCCCGGCGGATCGCCGTGTGCCTGGAGGAGGCTCGGAAGGGAGGCGACATCCCAGCCGATTCCAATACGCGGCACATGGCAAGCTTGCTGGTGGACTGCTGGGAGGG
>JANOZI010000692.1:0-3521 GCA_031429375.1 Acidobacteriota bacterium
GTGAGGATGGCGGGTTGAGTGTATTCGGTCAGGGCCAGCCGCTCTGCCGGTCCGTTGAAGGTCAGGCCGCTGACCGATTCGCCAAGCGCAACGTCTGCCTCCAGGAAGGTCGCTGAGCAAAGGGGAAACCGATCGGCCAGGGCCTTGCCCATGCCGACAAACTGCGATCCCTGTCCGGGGAAGAGGCACGCAATCACAAGGTCACCGCGAAGGCCGCCATTTCGATCCGAAGCCGCTCCACCATATGTTTCTCTGCCATTCGCGACGGCAGCGCATTACGCACCGCCTTCACCGACGAACGGCCATGTCCGACGATGCACAGGCCGGCGCAGCGCCCGCGCCGGTGATTCGGCCATGTCGATGACGTCGGGCGCGTCGACCACCCGCACGTCCACAGCGGCGGCGTCAGGACGGCGTTCCAGCTCGGCTCCGCGCGGATTAGATGGGTGGAGCCGACCAGGTCAACCTCGAGGCCCAGAGGGCGAGCGGCCGCAAGCGCGCCGTCCACAGGCCGCGCCGGCGCGTGATCGCCGCCCATCGCGTCTACCGCGATGCGCATAATGTCAGCTCTAATCTGCGTTTAATCCGCGGCTAGTCTTCGTTGACCGCGCGCACCTGGCGAGCGCGGTAGAAGCCGCAGTAGCGGCATACCCGGTGTGCGGCCTTGGGCTCGCTGCACTGCGGGCACAGTCCCGGCGTGGCCGCCTTCAGGGCGTCGTGGGTGCGGCGCTTGCGACCGCGGGTCTTCGAATGTCTGCGCTTCGGATTAGGCATCGTCGTGCTCTCGCTTCACTAGGAACGTCTTCAAACCAGCCAACCGGGGATCTTCCCATTGCAGATTGCAGCTGCACGGGTTCAGGTTTCGATTCGACCCGCACTGCGCACAGATCCCGCGGCAATCCTGCTTGCACAGCGGCTTCATCGGTAGTGCCAGATAAAACTGCTCGCGCAACAACTCGATCAGGTCGATCTGCTCATCGCGATAAAACGTCATCGCCACGTCGTCGACTTCGATCTCCGCGTCTTCGTCTTCCTTGACCGGCTCGCCTGCCATCGACGGCAGGTAGCGCAGGTCGAAGTCGCGATCGACCGGCAGCGAAAAGGGCTCGACGCACCGGCTGCAGTCGAGCTCCAATTCCGCATTGACGTGGCCGATCAACCGGAACCGGTCCTGATCCTTATGGATCATCATCCGCAGGACGACCGGAGCGACGACCCGGTACTCCTCATCCCCGTCCGGGAGCTCGGCGGGTTGGAACACCCGGGTGAACTCCGTTTCCGGCAGCCGCAGTTGCGATAGTTCAAAACGCATATCCTGGCACCCCATGAAGGGGTGCCCTACCGGCAATCCCCTAAACAGCGGCCCTACAAGTACTTCCGCGAATTTCGTCGGAAGACAAGACTTTTCAGTATACCACGCGGAAGTACGGGCTTGGGATTTTGGACCAACTCTGGTCGCGCGAGAACCCGCACAAGAGGCGCGCGGCTCATTCGCAACAGTGGAGCCGGTATGGGGTGACGCTAGTCCCGAACCCTCGTCATCTGCACCCACGGCTTCGGAATGAACAGCTCCTCGTAAAGCCGCACCGCATAGCGATCGGTCATGCCCGCCAGGAAATCGCAGGCGGCCACGTCCACCCCCTCGGCCGCGATGGTGCGGGTATCGAGGAACTCTTCCGGGCGCTCGTGGACCTTCTCCCAGAGCCCGCCCAGAATCCCTTTGGCCTTGCCGAACTCGGCCGTGGCGATCTGGTTCTCATAGACCGCTTCGAACAGGAAGCTGCGCAGTTCGAGCAACGCTTCGAGCACGGGCTCGCTCATCCGGATCTCGCCCACTTCCGCCTCGAGGGTCTGGTAGACCACGTCGGACACCAGGTTGCCGATGCGTTCTGACGACGATCGTCCCAGGCGCTCCACCGCCTTCTTCGGCAAACTCGCTTCATCGAGAATGCCGGCCCGCACCGCGTCGTCGATGTCGTGGTTCACGTAGGCGACGATGTCGGCGACGCGGGCGACCTGGCCTTCGATGGTGCTGGCGCGGTGTTCCGGCGGCGCGCCGACGGGCATGCCGTTCTTGCCCTTCGAGTGGCGGGCGATGCCGTCGCGCACTTCCCACGTGAGATTCAGGCCTTCGCGGTTGTTCTCGAGCACGTCGACGATCCGCAGGCTCTGCTCGTAATGATTGAACTCACCGGACACCAGCTCGTTCAAGACGCGCTCGCCGGCGTGTCCGAATGGTGTGTGCCCGAGGTCGTGTCCCAGAGCAATCGCCTCGGTGAGCTCTTCGTGGAGGCGCAGGACTTTTGAAATGGTGCGCGCGATCTGCGCGACTTCGAGCGTGTGGGTCAGCCGCGTGCGGTAGTGATCGCCGGCCGGCGAGAAGAACACCTGCGTCTTGTGCTTGAGCCGGCGAAAGGCCTTGGTGTGGATGATGCGATCGCGGTCGCGCTGGAACGCGGGCCGGATCGGATCTTCCTTTTCGACGCGGAGCCGGCCCTTCGTATCGGCACTCTTGGCGGCCTGTGGCGCCAGGATTTCTCGCTCGCGCGCTTCGAGCTGCTCGCGAATGGAGGGCGCCGTCTTCATGACTGCCCAACCAGGAGAGGCAGGAAACTCTGCCCGTGGGCGAGCTTGCCGACATCGAACACATCCGCCAGGGTCTGCCCCAGGTCGGCAAAGGTGGACCTGGTTCCGAGGTCGACGCCAGCCCGGACCCTGGGGCCCTGGACCAGCAACGGCACGTGCTCGCGGGAATGATCCGTGCTCGGCGTGGTCGGGTCGTTGCCATGATCGGCGGTGATCACCAGCAGGTCATTCTCCCGAAGGCGAGGCAGCAGATCCGCCAGCCGCCGATCGAAGCGCTCGATGTTGGCGGCATAGCCGGCGGTGTCGTTGCGATGCCCGTACACCGCATCGAAGTCAACGAGGTTCGCAAAAATCAGCCCGCCCTCCTGCGTCGTCATCAACTGCTCGATGCGATCGACACCGTCGGCGTCGCTCCTGGTCGGGTGCGATTCGGTCACGCCCCTGCCGGCAAACAGATCCGAGACCTTGCCGACCGACGTCACCTGGTGGCGCGCCGCAATCATGCGATCGAGCAGCGTCTCGGCCAATGGCGGCATGGCGTAGTCGTGCCGGTTCGAGGTGCGCTTGAACGCGCCGGGCTGGCCAATGAACGGCCTCGCAATCACCCGGCCCAGCCCGAGGCCGATGACCGTGAGGTCGTAGGCGATCTTGCACCACTCGTAGAGCTGGGGCACCGGGACGACGTCTTCGTGCGCGGCGATCTGGAACACGCTGTCGGCGGACGTATACACAATCGGCGAGCCGGTCTCGAGGTGGCGCGGCCCGAGCTGGTCGATCACCGCGGTACCGGACGCCACGACGTTGCCGATCGAGGGACGCCCGATCCGCTTGTCGAACTCCGCGATCAACGCCGGCGGGAATCCATCAGGAAACGTCGGAAATGGCTTTTCGAGGACCACGCCCATCAGCTCCCAGTGGCCGGTCACCGAATCCTT
>JANOZI010000693.1:0-22772 GCA_031429375.1 Acidobacteriota bacterium
GTGCTGACCAAGGAAGACGTCGTCATCTCGGACGAGTTGAACCATGCCAGCATCATCGACGGCTGCCGATTGAGCCGCGCCGGCATCAAGGTCTTTCCGCACAAGGACGTCGATGCCGCGCGCAAGATCCTGAAAGAGTTGCCCTCGGCCCAGCGCAAACTGCTCATCACCGACGGCGTGTTCTCGATGGAAGGCGACCTCGGTCCGCTTCCCGAGTTGTGTTCGCTGGCCGAAGAGTACGGCGCGATCATGATGGTGGACGACGCGCACGCCAGCGGAGTGTTTGGCACGAACGGCAGCGGCACCGTCGATCACTTCCAGTGCCACGGCCGGGTCGACATCCAGGTCGGCACGCTCTCCAAGGCCGTCGGGGTACTGGGCGGGTACGTCGCCGGATCGCGCACGCTGATCGAGTTTCTCTACCATCGCGCCCGGCCGTTTCTGTTTTCCACCTCCCACCCGCCGGCGGTCGCCGCCGCGTGCCTGGCCGCGCTCGACGTGCTCGAAACCGAGCCGCAGTGGATCGAACAGCTCTGGCACAACACCCGTTTCTTCAAGGCAGGACTCGCGCGCCTGGGCTTCAACACCGGCCTCAGCGAAAGCCCCATTACACCCGTCATCGTCGGTGAGGCCGCGACCGCCGCCCGGATGTCGGACGCGCTCTTCGAGCGTGGCGTCTTCGCCCAGAGCATCGGCTTCCCCACGGTCGCCCGCGACAAAGCGCGCCTTCGGACCATCGTGGCCGCCACCCACACCAGGGAAGACCTCCAATACGCCCTCGATATGTTCGGAAGGGTCGGCAGGGAACTCGGGGTGATCAGTTAACGTCCGAGTTAAGAGTTCAGAGTTTAGAGTTCAGAGTTCAGAAGGGGCATAGAGGCTCTACACTTTGCTCTGCACTCTGCACTCTGCACTCTTGACTCTGAACTGACAAGAAATGCCCAAAGCGTTTTTCCGCCGCTACACCCACGACCTCACGAGCGAGGAGCTGGGAAAGCTGTTCACGCGGGAAACGCCGGAGGCCTACCAGTTCTTCGCCCGCGGCATCAACACCGCCGAGCTCGAAGGCCTGCCGTGGTACCAGCGCGTCGTCAAGTATGCGCAGGGCTTTTTTCTGGCCTTCACCATGAGGCTGTCGCCCGCGCGGCGCTTGATGTACGGCGTGGCGCTGGCCGCGGCGGTGATCGGGTTGCTGCAACTGTTCATCGGGTTCGGCCTGATGCGCGTGCCGATCCCCGTTGCGCTCTTCTTCGTGACTATCCGCGTGCCGGGTCCGCTCTTCAGCGACGGAACGATGTGGCTGCTGGGCGCTTTTCTCTTGATGAACCTGCTCGTGATGCTGGAAGTGGCGGATCGGCTTTCGCTCAAGCGCGACCTCGAGGTCGCGCGCGAGATTCAGCAGGCGATGCTGCCCGACGGCACGTGGTCGGGCCCGGGGGTCGAGGCCTTCGGACTCACCAAGCCCGCCAACACGGTGGGCGGCGACTTCTACGACATACTGCCGCAACCCGACGGCACGGTGATCGTGGCGGTCGGCGACGTCGCCGGCAAGGCCAGCCCGGCGGCGCTGCTGATGGCGCTGCTCCTCGCGATCCTTCGCACGCTCGTCGACGAAGACATGCCGTTGCCGGACCTCTGCAAGCGCCTCAACCTGCAGGTTTCACGGCACGCACCGGCCTCGCGGTTCATCACCTTGTTCCTCGCGTCGTTCAATCCCACGAGCGGCCGGCTGACCTTCGTCAACGCGGGTCACTTGCCACCGTTGCTCCGCCGGCAGGATGGCACGATCGAGCGCTTGATGATCGGCGGCATCGCCCTCGGGATGTTCGAGGGCAGCACCTATGAAGAAGCCGACGTGCAACTGAACCCCGGCGATGCGCTGCTGATGTACAGCGACGGCATCACCGAGGCCGAAAGCCCCGACGGCCAGCCGTTCGACGAAGCCGGGCTCGAGCGCACGCTCGCGTTACATGCGGGCGCTTACCAGGCCTCAGCGGCGGCTACGCTGGGACGGGCGGTATTTGACGCCGTGGAGCGCCACCGCAGGGACAAGAGGCTGGCCGACGACCTCACGGTGCTGGTGCTCAGCAGACCCGCGGATTCAGCGGTCCCGCCGCTGCCTGACATTCCGATAGCCTGATTCGTCCCTCCGGGGTCTAATGGATTCGTAGAAATTTGGGCCCAGGGGTCAGCACACCGAATGCGCTGATCTCTGATTGCTGATCCCTGATCCCTGAGTCGGCACTATCCATGCTCGTAAGACTCCTCCTTGTCTTATTCGCCCTCACTTCGGCACCCGTGTTCGCGGCGCAGGTGCCCGTGCGGGCGGCCGACGACGACGAGCTTTCGATCCAGGCTTTTCTCCAGGCCGTCGAAGCCGCGATTTCGACGATGGATCGGACCCGGTGGCTCGAATTGCTTTCGCCGACCGGCGATCGGGATCAGGCCCTCGAATTCTTTGAAGCGATGGTGCCCCAGGGCATCACCCGCGTCGTCGTCAAGGAGCGCGACCGCTCGGCGCTGCTCGGCACACTGCCGGGCGAAGGCTACCGGCTGGTGGTCGAGGTATTTCTCGAGACCGGGCCGCGCGGCCGCATCGCGACGTGGCGCCTCGACATCCGCCGCCCGCGCGGGGAAGAGATCGGCCGCCAGCCGTGGCGCATCCTCGCGCAAGACCGCCTCGCGTCGATCGAAGGACTGCATCGTCTGTCGCTCCACACCCAGAAGCAGTTCGCGGCGCGCAACCTCGTGATGAAGTCGGTCGATTTCGAGCTGCGGGTCCCGGCCGGCGATATCTTCGTGGCGGAAACGGCGGAAGGCGTGACCGCGCTGGCGATCGTCGGCGATGGCACGATGCTGTTCCAGCCCGGGCCCAAGGAAGAGCGCGGGCAGCTTCGCCTGTTCTCGGGCGGCGAGTCGCTCGACACGCCGTTTACCGCGGCCTTCGTCCGCATCAATCCCTTTGAATTCGAGCAGCGCGTGGCCGCCGGCATGCTGGAGCCGGTGACGCTCGATCCGCGCGCGTTCCGGCGCGGCCTGTCGGTGTTCGACGAAGGCGTGCCGAAGTCGTTCAATCTCGACCTGAGCGACTTGAGCCGTGATGTGTGGTCGCTGCTGCCGCAGCCCGGCGACTTCGTGGCCGAGGTGCGGACCCGCCGCTTCGACCAGTTGACGTTTGCGCGATCGAGCGGCGAGGCCGAAGACGTCACGCTGTTCCAGCGTGCGCGCAAGCGCAACATCGCCGCCTACGCGTCGGAACACAAGTTGCTCAGCCGTGGCCGCTTCTTCGACGAAGACACCCTCGTCGACTACGACATCCTCGACTACGACATCGATGCGGCGTTCTATCCCGAGCGCGAGTGGCTCGATGGCCGCACGAAAATAAAGCTGCGGGTCACCTCTCACGCGCTCGGCGTGCTCACGCTGAAGCTCGCCGACAGCCTGAACGTGACGTCGGTCATGAGCGACGAGTTCGGCCGGATGCTGTTCCTGCGGGTGCGCAACCAGAACAGCGTCCTCGTCAACCTGCCGACGCCGGTCGCGCGCGATTTTCCGATGACGCTGACCCTCGCCTATTCGGGACGGCTGACACGCCAGCGCATCCAGGAGGAGTCCCTGGACTTGCGTGGCGACAACCCTTCCTTGTCCGCCGAAGCGCTCCGCGCGAAGGTGGAAGGTTTGTCGGAAGACGAGCAGCGCGCCTCGCAGCCGGACGATGTGTCGTTGATGCCGTCGGAGCCCAAGTGGTTGTTCAGCAACCGTAATTACTGGTATCCGCAGGGCCAGGTCACCGACTACGCGACGGCGCGAATGCGGATCATCGTGCCGGCCGAGTACGGCGTGGTCGGGTCTGGGGTGCTCGAGCTCGATTCGCCCACCGCGGCCCCGGTCTCAACGACCGACGCGAAGGCCGGCGCGCGCGCAGCGTTCACCTTCAACGCGCCGCAGCCGATTCGTTATCTCAGCATCGTCGTTTCGAAGATGGCGCGCGTCGATTCCGCCACGGTGGCGCTCGACATCGTGCCGCCGCCGCCGGTCGCGCTCGATATGCGCGGCGCATACACGCTGGCGCAGCAGCTCGCCCAGGTCGCGAAGGCGCAGGCGATACCCGCGGTGGGCGCGCGCAATACCGTTCGCTTGATCGTCGAGGCCAACAAGCGGCAGACCGACCGCGGCCGCGACGCGGTCGAGACCGCCGCGGACATCATTCGTTTGTACTCGGCGTTGATCGGCGACGTGCCCTTCGATGCGATCACGGTGGCGATGCTGGAAGACGAGCTGCCCGGCGGGCACGCGCCGGGCTACTTCACGATGATCAACACGCCGCCGCCGATCACGCCGTTCAACTGGCGCAACGATCCGGCGGCGTTCCAGGGGTTTCCCGAGTTCTTCATGGCGCACGAGATGGCGCACCAGTGGTTCGGCCAGGCCGTGGGATGGAAGAACTATCACGAGCAATGGCTCAGCGAGGGCTTCGCGCAGTACTTCGCGGCGCTCTACGCAAGAGAGCGGCGCGGCGAAGGCACGTTCCGCGACATCTTGAGGCAGTTCCGCCGCTGGGCGATCGAAGACTCGGATCAGGGGCCGGTCTATCTCGGCTATCGGCTCGGCCACATCAAGAACGAAACCCGGGTGTTCCGCGCGCTCGTCTATAACAAGGGCGCGGCGGTGCTGCACATGCTGCGCGGCCTCGTGGGCGACGAGCATTTCTTCAAGGGGCTGCGGCGGTTCTATGCGCAGAACCGGTTCAAGAAGGCCGGCACCGACGATTTCCGAACGGCGATGGAGGCCGAGAGCGGCCGCAACCTCGAGCGGTTCTTCGAGCGCTGGATCTACGACTCGACACTCCCCCGCCTGCGTTTCAGCTCGGCGGTCGAGGGCCAGGAGCTGGTCGTGCGGTTCGAGCAGATTGGCGAGATCTTCGACCTCCCGGTGACCGTGACCGTGACCTATACCGACGGCAAGACCGCGGAGCACCTGGTGCTCGTCACCGAAGCGTCGGTGGAACGCCGGCTGCCGCTGACAGGCGCGATCCGCTCGATCGAGCCCAATCAGGACGGCGGCGCGGTGGCGATCATAGAGAAGAAGTAGGCTTGGGACCTGGGGCTTGGGGCTTGGGTTCTACTCAAGCCCCAAGGCTCACGCCTCAAGCCGACTGCCCCCAGCGAGCGAAGCGAGATATCATTCCAAGGTCATGGAAACCGTCACGCTGACCATCGATGGCCGCCAGTTGTCCGTGCCCAAGGGGACGTCGGTCCTCAAGGCCGCCATCGAGGCCGGCATCCAGGTCCCGTATTACTGCTATCACCCCGGCCTCGCCGTGGACGCGTCGTGCCGGGTGTGCCTGGTCAAGATCGAAAAGATGCCGAAGCTGCAGACGTCGTGCTCGACGCCGGTTGCCGAGGGCATGATCGTGCACACGCAGCACGCCGAGGCGATCGAGGGGCGCAAGGGCGTGTTCGAATTCCTGCTGATCAACCATCCGCTCGACTGCCCGGTCTGCGACAAGGGCGGCGAATGCCCGCTGCAGGACTTCTCGTATGCATTCGGCAACGACGAAAGCCGCATGGACTTCGAGCGGCGCACGTTCGACGGCGACGGGGTGAAGGCCGACGTCGATTTCGGGCCGACGCTGATGCTGAACCGCAACCGCTGCATTCTCTGCACGCGGTGCACCCGTTTCATGGCGGAAGTGGATGGTGATGCCCAGATCGGCACCATCAATCGCGGCAACGGCAGCGAGATCGCGACCTTCAACGAACAAGGGGTGCATTCGCTGCTGTCGGGCAACCTGATGGACGTGTGCCCGGTGGGCGCGATCACGACGAAGCAGTACCGGTTCCGCTCGCGCCCGTGGGACAACCCGCATGCCGTCGACACCACGTGCACGCTCTGCTCGAAGGGCTGCAGCACCACTGCGTGGCTGAAGGCCAAGCCGGAATGGGCGAAGGGCGCGCGGCTGGCCCGCATCACGCCGCGTTACAACCCGGCAGTCAACGACTTCTGGATGTGCGACATCGGCCGCTTCCAGTACCTGTGGGTCGAGGGCGACGACCGCCTGCGCAAACCGACGATCCTCACCAAGGACGGGGTGCAGCAGGTGGCGACCTGGAAGGACGCGCTGCTGCGCGTGCGCGACCTGTTGAACGCCGCCGGCCAGAAGGATCCCACCTCGGTGCGCATGCTCGCCTCGGCGCATGCCGCGCTCGAGGAGATGTTCCTGCTGAAGCGGCTCGCGGAAGACCTGAAGGGCGACGGCGGTGCGTCGCATGTGCACGTGGCCTGGCGGCGCACCGAAAAGCAGCAACCGAAGAACACCAGGTTCCCGGTGCCGGCGACCGACGCGCCGAACGTCAACGGCGCGCGCGACCTCGGACTCGCCGTAAGCGGCAGCCTCGATTCGGAGCCGGATCTGTCGAGCCTGAAGGCGGCAATCGACCAGGGCCGCGTCACCGTGCTCTACGCCCTCGACCCCGGTCCCAACGGATCGATGGGCGATCTCGGCTGGCTGGCCGAGGCGCGCAAGAGCGGGCGCTTACCGGTGTTGATCTATCAAGGCGTGCTGCAAACCGACCTTGCAAAAGTGGCTGACGTCGTGTTGCCGGGTGCCGCCTGGGTGGAAAAGGACGCGATCTATACGAACGATCAAGGACACGTGCAGGCGGCGTCGAAGGCGATCAGCGCGCCGGGCGAAGCGGTGGAAGACTGGCAGATCCTCACGAGCGTGGCGGCCGCGCTCGGTCTACCCTACACCTACACCACCTCCGGCCAGGTCCGCGCGGACGTGGCGGCGCTCATGACTGGGCGGCCTGAATACGCCACCATCACCGCGCAGATCTTCAATCGCCCGGTGAGTGCCGAGCACTGGCTCAAGGCGAGCAACCCGATGGAGCGGTGGAAGTGGGACACGATGTTCCAGGACCTTCCGCCCGTCAAGGGCCACAACGTGCAGATGGAGCAACAGGCGACCTCAACCGTGATTCCGCTGCGCCTGGTAACGGACGAGATTTCGCGGGCCTCTGAATGATTGCAAATAGAGGTGTCCGGCTAACCGCGGGAACCTGAGGGCCCTCCCGACATCTGACAGAATATGGGGATGCGAATTGTGAACGGCCTCGGGGCCACCGCTTTCGTGGCGGCCCTGCTGGGCGGCGTTCTGTCGGCCCAGGCCCCCCGCACCAGGCCCGGAGTGGCCGAATTGGCCGTGATGCCGGCCGTTCTCGAAGTCCAGCCTGGCGGCTCGGCCCGCGCAGCGATCACCGTGCGGTTGCCGGAGGGGTTCCACATGAACTCCGACAAGCCGCGCGACGCAAACCTGATCCCCATTACCGTTTCGATGGAGGAGGTGCCGGCCGTGACCGGCGCGACCGCCGCGTTTCCGGAGCCGGTCGATCTCAAGCAGGAAGGCGAGCCCGTTCCGCTGCGCGTGTTCGAACGCGAGTTTGCCATCGGCGTGCAGGTCCGTATCGCAGCCGATGCGGCCGCCGGCGCGCACCGGCTGCCGCTGCGCGTTCGCTATCAGGCCTGCGACGAGAAGCAGTGCTACCTGCCGATCACGGCGCCACTCGAACTGAGCCTGTCGGTATCGGCGAACGCCGCCGTGGCTACGCCACCGGCGACGATCGCGAAGCTGGATTTCGCGAAGGCCGCCGCCGTGCCGATTGTCGCGCCGAGGCCCCTGGCGCCCGCAGCGGCTGCGCCTGCTACTCCTGCTAACGCAATGGCCATGCTCGACAACTTTGCCGTGCGCGGCACTGAAGGCGGCTATCTCCCCGCCGCGACGTTTATCAAGTTCGTCCAGGACGCGCAGGCCGGCGTGGCTCAGCAGGGGATGTTCGAGGGCCGTGGTCCCCTTGCCATCCTGCTGATCGTCTTTCTCGGTGGTCTGGCGCTCAATCTCACGCCGTGCGTGCTGCCGATGATCCCGGTGAACCTCGCCATCATCGGCGCCGGCTCGCAGGGCGGCTCACGTTCGCGCGGTCTGGTGCTCGGCAGCGTCTACGGCGCCGCCATGGCCGTCGTCTACGGCGTGCTGGGCCTGATCGTGATCCTGTCGGCGCAGACCTTTGGCACGATCAACGCCTCGCCGTGGTTCAACCTTGGCATCGCCGTGCTGTTCGTTGCCCTCGCGCTCGCGATGTTTGACGTGTTCGAGATCGACTTCTCGAAATACTCCGCCAACGTCGGCACCGGATCGAGCCGCGGCTCGGTGACGCTGGCCTTCACTATGGGCGGCGTGGCTGCGCTGCTCGCCGGGGCCTGCGTCGCACCGGTGGTGATCCAGGTCGTACTGTTCTCGACCAATCTCTATGCAACCGGAACGTCGGCGGCCCTTGCGCTGCCGTTCGTGTTGGGCCTCGGCATGGCCGCGCCGTGGCCGTTCGCCGGCGCCGGCATCAGCGCCTTGCCGAAGCCGGGAGCATGGATGGTTCGTGTGAAACAGGGTTTCGGCGTGATCATCCTGCTGACCGCTGCCTACTACGCGTACACCGCGTACGGGATCTTCCGGGATCGTTCGGTCGACCCCGCACAGGTGTCGTCGAGCGTGGACGCACTGTTGAAGGAAGGCTGGCACGCCGACCTCGCCGAAGGCCTCGCCGTCGCCGAGCGCGAAGGCAAGCCCGTGCTGATCGACATGTGGGCGACGTGGTGCAAGAACTGCCTGACGATGGACAAGACAACCCTGGTGGATCCGTCGGTGAAGGCGGCGCTCGACGGCTTCGTGAAGATAAAGTTCCAGGCGGAATCGCCGGACGAGTCCCCGGCCCGTGAAGTGATGCAGCGATTTGGCGCGGTCGGTCTTCCCACCTACGTGGTGCTGACCGCGAAGAGCCCGAAGTCTGATCGCTGATCCCGTGATCCCCTGATCCCTGACCCTGATCTGTTATTCTGGTCGGCGTCAATGGGCAAGTCTGTCCGAATCGGGGTGGTCCTGTTTGGACTGCTCGTTACCGCCGGGCTTGGGTATCGCGCCGTACTCGACGAGTACGCTCTAAGCGAGCTCCTCCGCAGCCGCGCCGCGATCGATCGCTCGGCGGAAGACGCCGCCGCCGCGCTGGCGAGTCTACGGGCCAGCCTGCATGCCTATGTGGCCCCGGGCCAGGGGCTGGCCTTCTGGTCGTCCCGCGCTACCGCCCAGCTCGACACCTTCCGCGAAAAGCTGCTGGCTCTCGACACCGCAATTGCCGCATCGGGCGGATCGCTGGCCGACTCGCTTGACGGCGTCGATCAACTCTCCACCGCAGAAAAACGCGCGCGACTCTACGCCGACCGCGGCGACTCGTTGCTCGCAGGCGACGTGATCTTCACCGAGATCAGGGATCTCATGTCGTTGGCCAGCGACCAGATCGCCGCGGCCCGACAGTCTCTTCAGCGCCACCGCGAGCAGCAGCTTGCAGGACTCAGGCAGGAACAGGCCGTCGTCGCCCTTGCCGCCGTGGCGCTCTGGCTGATCATCGCCATCGTCCTGTTACCGGTCGCCCCCGCCGTCGCCAAGGACCCCAACGAGTGGCGGCAGAACCTGGCCGTCGCGCTGAAAAAACCCGCCGAACCCGTTGCTGCTGTCGAGGCCGTGGAGCCGGTCAAGCCGGTAGAACCCGCCGAACCGGCGGTGCCCGTCACCGCGATTGCCAGCGTCGGCGAGATTTGCTCGGACCTGTCAACGCTTTCAGATGTCGGCGCGCTGTCGGGTGCGCTCGGACGGGCCGCCGATCTCCTCGGCGCGTCTGGGGTGATCGTGTGGGTGGCATCGAACGACGGCGGCACGCTGACCCCGGTGGCCATGCACGGGTTCGATGCGCGCCTCGTCGCGCGCATCGGCAAGGTCGCGCGCGAAAGCTCCAACCTGACAGCCGCCGCGTTTCGCGATAATACCGCCCGCATCAGTGCGTCAACGGCGGAGATGCCTGCGGCCGTGGCAGTCGCGATGTGCGGGCCCTCCGGACCTGTCGGCGTGCTGTCGGTCGAGCTGCGCGCTGGACGCGAGGCTGACGACGCGTGCGTCGCAATGGCGACGATCTTCGCGGCTCAGCTGGCCACGCTGGCGTTCCCTGTCGCAGCTCCAAAGGCCAGCCCGCAAGCGGCGGCGCGATGACGCTGTCCGTCCTCCTGGCGGAAGACGACCCGGACATCCAGCTCGTGGCGCGCCTGGCCCTCAAGCGGGCCGGCTTCGTCGTCCGTGTGGTCGGCAACGGGCGTGAGGCCCTGGCCGCCATTCGTGAAGACCCGCCCGACGTGGTGCTGCTCGACTGGATGATGCCGGAGCTGGATGGCCCCGACACCTGCCTGCAGCTCAAATCGGATGCGGCGACGTCCCACATTCCGGTGATCTTTCTTACAGCAAAATCACAAGAGGCCGAGATCCAGCGCGGCCTCAGCCTCGGCGCGGCAGGGTACGTCACCAAGCCGTTTGACGCGCTGCAGCTTGGACAGCAGGTCAAGGACATCGTCGCCGCAGTCCATCCGTGACCATCAGAAAGAAGGCGTTTGTCAGCCTTTGGCTGCTGATCCTGCTGGCGGTCGCCCGGATCGGCGTGGTCGCCTATTCCTATCGGGAAGGAACCCGGCTCGACGTCAACCAACAAACAATCTCGGACGAGCTCGCCGAGCTCGGCACGGTGTGGCGCGCCCTCACCGAAATGAAGGATCAACAGCGCGCCTTCGAGTTGACGGGGGCGATCGTGCTCCCCGAGAAGCGCGACCTCGCCCGCCGCACCTATGCGGCCGCGATCGATCGTCTGTCGACGCTCGTCACGAATCCGGAAGACGTGGATCTGGCGGCGCGGATCCGCGCGGGCGTTGCCGCGTGGACGGCCGAATGGGACACCCTCGCATCCACCGGCGCGCCGGCGTCGGTCGCCCAGGGTGAGGTGATTCTCCGCAACAGCGAGGCGCGCTTTGCGCCGATCGCCGCCCTGCTCACGACGTTCGAGTCGCACGAGCGCGCGCAGCTGCAACAAGCGATGGTCGAGTCCGCACGCCAGCGCAACACCTACTCGACCACCATGGCCGGCGTCGCCGCGATCAATATCGCGTTGGTGATCCTGGTGATGTTCTTCGCCAAGCGATGGCTGCTCGATCCGCTGAAGCAGCTCACCGACTCGTCGGAACGCATCGGGCAGGGCGACTTCACCGCCGCGCACCAGACGCTCCGCGACGATGAGATCGGCGTCCTCTTCAATTCGTTTGCCGCGATGGCGCAAGCCGTGCAGAGCCGCGAGCGCGAGCTGGCGGCCGCGCTCGGAGACTCACGCCAAATGGCCGAGGTGACGGCCGAATCGCGGCGCCGCGTCGAGGCCGCGCATGCGGATCTGCTGGCAACCATCGAAACCGTGCCGGCCGCGCTCATGATCTTCAACACCGACGGCGGCGTCCGGTTGCGCAACAAGGCCGCCACCGACGTGATGGGCATCGAGCCGCAGAATCCGCAGTTGCGCGACAACTACTGGAGCCGGTTCAGGCGGGTCGCCAAAGACGGCAGCCTCATTCCTGTCGATCAGTGGGTTTCTTCGCGCGCGCTCCGCGGCGAGACGGTGCAGAACCAGGAGCTCGAGATTCACCACCCCGACGGGCGGGTCTTCCCGATTCTGGCGAGCGGCGCGCCGCTTCGCAACGAGCTCGGTCACGTCGCCGGCGCGGTGGTGGCGTTCCAGGACATCGGGCGGATGCGCGACATCGATCGAATGAAGGACGAGTTCGTCTCGATCGTCAGCCACGAACTGCGGACGCCGCTGACCTCGATCCGCGGATCGGTGCAGCTCGTACTCGACGTTCCGGGATCGGTGCCGGACCCGGAACATCAACAGCTCCTGCAGATCGCCTTGAACAACTGCGAGCGGCTGGTGCGGATCATCAACGACATCCTCGATGTCGCCAAGATCGAATCGGGCAACATCACGCTGCACAAGCGACCGTGCCAGGTCGCCGAGATCGTGCGCCAGGCGGTGCAGGTCGTCGAGGGCCCCGCACTGGCTGCTCAAGTCACCCTCGACGTCAAGCTCCCGGCCGCCTTGCGGCCGGTCATGGTCGATCAGGATCGCATCGTCCAGGCGCTCATCAACCTGCTGTCGAATGCCGTCAAGTTCGCGCCGCCTGACACGACCGTTGCGGTAACCGTGACGGGCTCGGACCAGGCGATCACCATTTCAGTTGCCGACCAGGGCGAAGGCATCGCGCCGGAGAACCTGAATCGGCTGTTCATGAAATTCCAGCAGGTCGACAGCTCGTCGTCGAGGAAGAAGGGCGGCACCGGCCTTGGCCTCGCGATTACCAAGGCCCTGGTCGAGCAGCACGGCGGCCGTATCACCGTGGCAAGTGAGCTCAATAAAGGCACGCGCTTCTCGTTCACCCTGCCGGTCGCGACGCTCGAGGAATCCGCCTCGGTGGCGCCGGTCGCCGCCAACAAGGACGGCTCCGCGCGCCTCGCGGTGCGGCGCGTGCTGGTGGTGGACGATGACGATGATTTCCGCGACGTGATGCGCAAGCAGCTGTCTCACGCCGGCTACGAGGTGCTCGACGCGCGCGACGGCGCGTCGGCGCTGCACGTGGCGCGCACCTCGAAACCGGATGTGATCACCCTGGACCTGATGATGCCCGGCCTGGACGGGTGGACGTTCATCGAAAAACTGCGGCAGGAAGAGGGCCTGGCGCGAATTCCGGTGGTCGTCGTGTCCGGAGCACCCGAGGCCGCAACGCCGGGCCGGCTGCCCGCCGACGTCGCCGTGGTGGTAAAGGGCGAGGGCCCGGAGCGCCTGCTCCGTGAAATGGGCCAGGCGCTCGCCGGCCGCGGCCGCGCCACCGTGCTCGTGGCCGAAGACGACGCCGACCTGCGCGGGGTGCTGACCACGTCGCTGACCCGCGGCGGGCACCGCGTGCTGCAAGCGAGGGACGGCGCCGAGGCGCTGGCGGCCATCGAGCGCGAGCCGGTCGACTTGATGGTGCTCGATTTGTGGATGCCGAACGTCGACGGCTTCGAAGTGCTCGAGCGCATGAAGAGCATCCCGGGCGCGTCGCAGATTCCCGTTGTGGTCGTGACGGGAAGCGATCGGTCCGGCAGCGAGGTGCGGGCGCTGCGGCTCGGGGCCAATGTCTATCTGACCAAGCCGATCGAGGCGTCAGCGCTCACCGAACAAGTGACGCGCCTGCTTACAGACGCAGGCCCGGCCGCGAACGTGGCGACAAACCTTTAGGTTTGTCGATCGTCGCCTTCAGCGTCGTCTCTTTCTTGTCGCGCACGATTCCGATCGAGAGCTCTGCGCCGGTGGCGTCGCCGATCTCGCGGCTGAGGCTGTCGGCGTCGCGCACGCGGCCGCCATTGACCGACGTGATCACGTCGCCGGCCTTGATGCCCGCCTTTTCTGCCGCCGAATCCCTGGTCACCGCTGAGACGAGCGCGCCGCCGTCTTTGACGCCGAAGTATTCTGCCAGCTGCGGCGACAGCGATTCGACGGTCACGCCAAGCCGCCCGCGCGACGACATCAGTCCGGGAACATCGCCAGGCTCGCCCCGCCACTCGAAGGCGAAGGGCGGCTCGACGTGGAACTCGCGCAGCCCGCGCAGGGCGCGGTCGAGCTCACGGCGGGCGCGATCCTCGTTGAAATTCATGCTCGAGTCGAACGCGCGGGTTTCGGGGGTGGCGTCGAGCACCTGCCGCTTGCCATCCCGAAGGATCGCGATCTTGACGGTGCGGCCGTCCGGGGTTTCCTGCACCAATCGGGTGAACTGCCGCGCGCTGCGGACGCGCTCACCGTCGAACTCGACCACGACGTCGCCGGCCTTCAACCCCGCCTTCTCGGCCGCGCTGTCGCTTGTGACCTCGTCGACCTTCACCCCGGCGCCTTCCCTGGCGCCTGCCCCGAGCGCAGTCGAGGGGTCGACGTCGCTGACCATCACGCCAAGCTGGCTGCCTGGCGCCTGGCGCACCTCGACACGGTTTTGAGCGCTGAGCCCTGCCACCGCTATGCCGACGAGAGCGGCCAGGCCCAGAAAAAAGGCGCCGAACTTCAGTTTCTTCATAGGCGTTCTCCTTCTCCAAGTGGTCTGACGCCCGGGCAAACCTAAAGGTTTGCCCCCACAACCGATACAATTCCCGGCATGGCAAAGGGCGGGGGCGAAAAAAGAGAGATCCTCGAGCGCGCCGAAAAGGAACGCGTCAAGTTTCTCCGCCTGCAGTTCACCGACATTCTCGGCGTGATCAAGAACGTCGAGGTCCCCGACCGCCAGTTCTCGGACGCCCTCGACGGCAAGATCATGTTCGACGGCTCGTCGATCGAGGGCTTCGTCCGCATCGAAGAGTCGGACATGTACCTGCGTCCCGATTTGTCGACCTTCCAGGTCTTCCCCTGGATCGACGCCAACGGCGCGCGCGTCGGCCGCCTGATCTGCGACATCGCCAACCCCGACGGCAGCCCGTTCACGGGCTGTCCGCGCACCACGCTGAAAAACGTCATGGCCCTGGCCGCCGACCGCGGCTTCACGATGATGGCGGGTCCCGAAACCGAGTTCTTCCTGTTCATGCGCCGCGACGGCCGCGCCACCACTGAAACCCATGACCGCGCCAGCTATTTCGACCTCGCGCCGATCGATCTCGGCGAAGACGTGCGCCGCGAGATCGTCGTCGCCCTCGAGCAGATGGGCATCCATGTCGAAGCCGCGCACCATGAAGTTGCGCCGGGCCAGCACGAAGTCGATTTTCACTATGACGATGTGCTGACCACGGCAGATAACGTGAGCACGTGCCGGTTCATCGTGAAGAACGTGGCGCTGCGCAACAACCTCCACGCGACGTTCATGCCCAAGCCTATCTACGGCGTCAACGGCTCGGGCATGCACACCCACCAGTCGCTGTTTGCCGGCGGTAACAACGCGTTCTTCGACGCCGCCAACGAGATTCAGCTGAGCCAGACCTGCCTGCATTACATCGGCGGGCTGTTGATGCACGCGAAGGGCTTCTGCGCGATTACCAACCCGCTCGTGAATTCCTACAAGCGCCTGGTGCCCGGATACGAGGCGCCGACCGCGATTGCCTGGTCGGAGAAAAACCGCAGCCCGCTGGTGCGCGTGCCCGCCAGCCGCGGCACCGCCACGCGCATCGAGCTGCGCATGCCGGATCCGTCCTGCAATCCGTACCTCGCGCTCGCGGTCATGCTGCGCGCCGGCCTCGACGGCATCGAGAAGGCGCTCGACCCCGGCCCGCCCGTGAACAAGAACATCTATAAGATGAGCCACCGCGAGCGGCGCCATTTGCGTATCGACGACCTGCCGGCCAGCCTCAGCGAAGCCCTGGATGAGTTTGAAAAGAATACGCTCGTCAGAGAAACGCTCGGCGAGCACATCTTCAATCACTTCCTGGAAGCCAAGCGCGAAGAATGGGCCGACTACATCCGCCATGTCTCGCCCTGGGAAATGGATCGCTACCTCGGGGTGTATTGATCGTCGGACGCCGGCGTCCATGCCGGGTGACAGAAAACCCTCCCCACACACGGTATTGGGCCGTTTTGCTCTGGCACGCACCTTGATATGTGAAGGGATAGGTCGCGGCGTATCACCGGGGGGCGAACATTCAGGCAGGCGCTGGCATCGCCGCCCCTCGGACGCAATCTCACGAGACGCTGCGACCTTTCGACTCACGCCCGCTATTTCAAGCAGGCGTTCGCTCAAGGCAGGCCGCCAGTCGAGTCGAAGGGCGCAAAAAAAGGGAGAGCAGCCATGGGTCGCACACGAAATTTCATCCTGGGTTTGATCGCCGCAACCGCGCTCACTGGCGCGTGCGCGTCGATGGGCTCACGCTCGATTTCAGAGGTGCAGACCAATCCCGGCAAGTTCGCCGACAAGACGGTCACGGTCGAGGGCGTGGTGACGACCTCCTGGGGCATCCCGATGGTGCCGTTCAAGGTCTACCGCATCAGCGACGGCACGGCCGAAATGCTGGTGATTTCCGACAACAGCCGCCTGCCCGGCAAGAACGCCCGGGTGCGCGTGCGAGGCGAGGTCGAAGAGGTCGCGCTCATCGGCGGCCGCTCGTTCGGTTTGCACATCCGCGAGAAGAGCATCAAGTTCTTGTAAATGCCTGTAGCGGCGGGTCTTAAGACCCGCCGTCTACGCGGCAGCAGGGCGGGCCGTATGTGCCCGCCCTCTCGTTTTTCAGCCCTTGTGAAATCTAGTACAATGTCAGGGCCGTGGAAGCGATTGAACACCCCTCCCCGCTAGTTGCGATCATCAACAACGTGATCGCCGCGCTCGGGATTCACGTCGTGATACCCGACCACATGGTCTTCGTCGGGTTGATCACGCTCTTTATCCTCTTCATCGGCCTGGCCGTCCGCTCGCAGTTGAGCGTCGAGAACCCCGGCAAGCTGCAAATCATCCTTGAAGACGTCGTGACGTTTATCATCGGCGTGCTGGTAGACAACATGGGCCCCAAGGGCCGCAAGTACCTGCCGCTGCTCGGCACGCTGTTCGTCTTCATCCTGATCGGCAACCTGATGGGCCAGATTCCGGGCCTCGGCTCGCCGACCAGCAACATCAACATCCCGTTCGCGTGCGCCCTCACGTTGTGGCTTTACTATCACTACCAGGGCATCAAGGCGCATGGCCCGCTGTCGTACCTGAAACACTTTGCGGTGATGCCGGGCGTGCCGCTCGTGATGGCGCCGATGATTTTCGTCATCGAGATCATCAGCCACCTGTCGCGCGTGCTGTCGCTCACGCTCCGCCTGTTCGGCAACATCTTCGGCGAGCACCTCGTCGTGCTGATCCTCGCGAGCATCGTGCCGTTCATCGCGCCGCTGCCGATTCAGTTCCTGGGATTGATCGTCGGCCCGCTGCAGGCGTTTATTTTCCTGATCCTGGGCGCCATCTACCTGACCGCCGCCACCCACGTTGACGACCACGACGACGAGCACGGCGACGACCTGGACTTCGCCCCCGACCACGCTCCGGCTGCGCACTGAGCCAATACATCACACCGAAACACAGAAGCACTGAAACACAGGGAAGTTTTTTCTTGTGTCGGTGGCGTTTTGAAGATGTGTTCCGAGTTTCCGTGTTTCTGTGCTTCCGTGTAACGTTGTTCTAGCGATTAATCTTCACCACGACGACCGTGCGGTCGTCGGACTGCTCGGCCTGGCCGCAGAACAGCTGGACCGCGCCAAAGACTTCACCCACGATCTCTTTCGCCGTCCGCTCGCAGTTCTTCTCGACGACCTCGATCACTCGCGCGGCCCCGAATTCCTGGCCGGCTTCGTCGAACGCCTCCGAAATGCCGTCCGAGCACAACACGAACACGTCGCCCGTCGCCAGCGGTACCACCACGTCCTCATACGTCGAGGTGCCGAACGAGCCGAGCGGCACGCCCGGCATGTCGATCTGCGCGGCCTTCCCGTTGGTGCAGCGAATCGGGTACGGCAGTCCCGAGTTGGCGAAGGTCGCCGTCTGCTTCTTGAACTCGAACATCGCGTAGCACAGCGTGCAGTAGTACTCCTCGAGGTTGCGCTCGTGAAGGATGCGGTTCATGCCCGCGAGCACCGAGGCCGGGGTGCTCCGCTCCTTCTCGAGCCGGCGCCGGAAGGTGCGGCCGCGGATCATCTCGCCGACCGCCGCTGAATAGAGCGCCGCCGGGACGCCCTTGCCCGAGACGTCGCCGACCGCCACGACCAGCGTGTTGGGTTCGGGCGACAGGAAGTCGCAGAGGTCGCCGCCCAGCTCGCGCGCCGGGTCGAAATGCCACGACACGTCCACGCCCCGCAGGCGCTTGGGCAGCTCCTGCGGGAGCAGCGCCATCTGGACGCGTTGCGCGAACCGCAGCTCCTTCTCGAACCGCGCTTCATTGGCGCGAATCGACTCGTAGAGCCGGGCGTTCTCGATCGCCACCGCCGCCTGCGACGCCATCAGCGTCAGCAGCTCGGCATGTTGCTTCGTGAAGGCACCGGCCTCCGGGCTCTCGAGGTCGAACACGCCGATGCAGCGGTCCTTGGCCAGCAGCGGCACCACCAGCTCGGAGCGGACCCCTTCGACGGCGCTGATGTAACGCGGGTCTTTCCGCACGTCTGCAACGAGCACCACCTCCTTGTGGAGCGCGGCATAACCGACGAGGCCCTCGCCGAGCTTCACCGGTTCCCTGGCCTTGGGATTGTCGCCGTACTGGATCGCGACCTTCAGCTCGAGCATCTGCGACTCTTCGTTCAGCAGGGCGATGCCGAAAATACGGTAGTCGATCACGCGCTTGAGCAGGTGCGCCAGGCGGGTCAGCAGCTCGTCGAGATCGAGGATCGCGCTCATCTCCCGCCCGATATCGGCCATCGTTTCAAGGGTGGCCGCGTACTCGCGTTCCGATTCGAACAACCGGGCGGTCACGATCGCCTGCGCGACATGGGCGCCGAACTGCCGGAGGATCCACTCGTCGCGCTCGGTAAAGGCGCCGAGCCTGTCGCTCAACAGGTTCAGCGCGCCGATCACCTTGCCCTTGTGGCGGAGCGGCACCGCGAGTTGCGACTTGGCGCCCGGCACCACGGCGAGGTAGCGCGGGTCGGCGTCGACGTCGTTCAGCAGGATCGGCCGCTGCTCGGCGATGGCGGTGCCGACGACTCCCTGGCCGACCTGGAGCGTGAAGTGCTTCACGATTTCGTCGGGATAGCCGACGGCGTAAGCGATGCTCAGCTCTTCGCGCTCTTCGTGAAGCAGGTAGACCGAGAACACCGTGAACGAGGTCAGCCGCGAGATGAGGTTCGGGATCTTCTCGAGCAGGTCTTTGAGGTCGAGGACCGAGGTGACCTCCCGGCCGAGCTCCGCGAGGATGGCCAGCAGCTCGGCATCCGAGGCCGAACTGCTGGCGGCGCCATGCGGCGCGGGTTCAGTCATTGCTGTATCGTCGTTTTTTCAACCGTCCCGAGGGTGTACTTCGTCACCCAGTCGTAAATGCGTTGCAGGCGGTCCTTCTGATGATAGTACTCGGAAATCCCGTGGCCTTCGCGCGGGTAGAACACCAGCTCGGTCGCCTTGCCGCGATCTTTCAGCGCGCGATACAACTCCATAGGCTGTCCGATCGGCACGCGCTCGTCGTTCGCGCCGTGCAGGATCAAAGTCGGCGTCGTCACCTTGTCGACGTGCGACATCGCCGATCGATCCAGGTAGAGCGGCAGCGTTTCCTTATTTGGAATGCCGCCGAAGTACGCGATCAGGACGCTGGGGATGTCGTTGGTCCCATACATGCTCCACATATTGGTCAGGCCGGCACCGACCATCGCCGCCTTGAAGCGGGTGGTCTGCGTGATGACCCACGCCGTCATGTAGCCGCCGTAGCTCCAGCCGATGTGCGCCAGCTTGTCGGGGTCGGCAATGCCGCGCGCGACCAGCGCGTCGACGCCGGTCATGATGTCCTTGAAGTCCCCGCCGCCCCAGTCGTTGACGTTGGCCTTGAGCGTCTTCTCGCCGTAGTTCGAGCTGCCGCGCGGATTGGGGTAGAACACCGCCCAGCCTTTGCCCGCCCACACCTGCCCGCCCTCGAGGCCGCTCAGCCGGTTGCCGTTGCCGTTGGCGCCGGGGGGTCCGCGGGGCGCCACGACCAACGTCGGGTACTTCTTGCCGGTCTGGAACCCCACCGGTTTCAGCAGCACGCCTTCGACTTCCGCGCCGTCGGTGCTCTTCCAGGTTACGACCTCGGCCTGGCCCAGCGCGAGCTCGCCGAGTTGCGGGTTGGTCGTGGTCAGCTTGCGAAAGTTGGCGAATGACGGGTCGGTGACAAACACCTCCGCGGCGGCATCCGGCGCATCCATCGTCAGCGCAATGGTGCGGCCGTCTTTGCTGATCGACATGCCCTGCAGCGTCCGCTTCGTGCTCAGCTGCGTATAGCGGCCCGACGTGAGGTCGTAGGCGAAGGCTTCGTTGTAAGCGCGCTTGCCCGCGACGAACATCACGCGATTGCCTTCGGCGGTCCACACGGGGCCGCCGGCGTCGGTATCGAACAAGGTCGACGAAACGTCCTTGATCGCCTTGGACGCAACGTCGTACAGCATCAGGCGCGACTGCAGCACCACGCCGGGAGCGGTGCCGTCGGGAATCGGGCCACCGCCGTACGGCTCGGAGGTCCACGCGATCGATTTGCCGTCGGGCGACCACCGCGGCGACGTGTCGCTGCCAAAATTGGGGCTGATCTTTTCCACCGTCTTCGCGGCGACGTCGGCGAGGTAGATATCGCGCCGGTTGTCGCGCAGCATTGGCGTGGCTCCGGCGCCGAACACAAACCGTTTGCCGTCCGGCGACCACGACGGCGCGCCGCTCACCGTGTAGGTCCGCCCCTCGGTGATGCGGGTCGATTGCTTGTTCGCGACATCGACCACCCACACATGCGCGAAGCGGAAGTCGCCTTCGAACACGCGCTCGTCATCGCGTTTCTTGATGTTGGCGTCTTCCTCGGTGCTGCGCGCGTCGGTGGCGACGTACCCGATTTTCGAGCCGTCGGGCGCCCACGAGTACGACGAGACGTTCTCCTTGGCATCGGTCAGCTTCCACGCTTCGCCGCCATCGGCGTGCATCAGGTAGATCTGCGCCTTGACGTCTTCGCCCGCGCCGCGTGACGAGATGAAGCTGATCTGGCTGCCGTCCGGCGACCATTGCGGCTGGCTGTCGCCCTTCTCGCCAAAGGTCACTTGCCGCGCCGGCGAGCTGCCGTCCGCCGCGACCTTCCAGACGCGCGTCCGCGCCTCCATCCGGTCCTTGTCGGCCTCCCACTGGCGCACGGTGTACAGCACCTGTTTGCCGTCGGGTGAGATGGTGGCCCCGCCCACCGCCTTGACATTGAGCACGTCATCAAACGTTGCCGGCCTGCTTTGCGCGAGGGCCGCACCAGCTGACCTGTCCTGAGCGAGGGCGTCGCCTTGGACGCCCGAGTCGAAGGATGCGAGGACGAATACCGCGGTCACCAGCGTCTTGCGCATGGAAGCCTCCAAAGGGCGAAGTATAATTTGATCTGATGGAGATTGCGCTCCCGCTCGATTACACGGCGATCGAGCGGATCCTGCCCCACCGCTACCCGTTTCTGCTGGTCGATCGCATTACCGAATTCGAGCCCGACAAGCGAATCGTCGGCATCAAGAACGTCTCGATGGGCGATCGGTTCCTCTCGCCACCCGGGCCGGACGGGCGCCCGTCGCTGCCGACCACGGTGCTGACCGAGGCGGTGGCCCAGGTCGGCGCCATTCTGATCCTCGCCAAGCCCGAGAACAAGGACCGCCTGATCTTTTTCATGGGTATCGAGAGGGTCCGCTTTCGCGGCTCGGTGCATCCCGGCGACGTCGTCGTCGTCGAAGCCCGGGTCAAGCGCCTGCGCAGCCGCATGGGCGTACTGCAGGGCCGCGCCAGCGTCGACGGCCGCGTCGTCGCCCACGGCACGATGACGTTCGCATTAGGCGCGTAGTGGAGCGATTGCCCCGTCTCGCCGAGCTCGCCGTGGATGATGCCGGCTGGGGATTTTTCCTCTGCACCTATAAGGAAGTGCGCGCCGGCCGGAGCGGGAGCGAGTTCGTGATCCTCAGTCTTCAGGACGCGTCGGGCCAGGCGACCGCGAAGATCATGAGCGACGTGGACCGGTTCAAGTCCGAGTTCGAGAGCGGCGACTTCGTCCGCGCCGAAGGCAAGGGCAGCCTCTACAACGGCCAGGTACAGCTCGTGCTGTCGACGCTGCGCCGGGTCAATCCCGATCAGGATCGGCTGCAGGGCTTTCGCGAGGATCAGTGCATCCTGAGCGCGCCGCGTCCAATCGACGAAATGTGGGAGGAGCTGCAGGTGCAGCTTCGCGCGGTGAAGAACGATCACCTGCGCGTGCTGCTCAATCGTATCGTCGCTGACCACGAGCAGCAGCTGCGCGTCTGGCCCGCGGCCCAGACGATTCACCATGCCTATCGCGGCGGCTTCCTCGAGCACATCACGAAGATGGCGGAGGTGGGCCGGCTCGTGGCGAAAGCGTACGAGGCCGATGAGGACCTGGTGTTTGCCGGCGTGCTTCTTCACGACATCGGCAAGCTTCAAGAGCTCGCCTACGAAGGCGGGGCCGGCAGCTACACGCGCGACGGCAACATGGTCGGCCACATTGCGCTCGGCTTGATGCTCGTCCGCGAGACGATCAACGGCATCTCCGGATTCCCGATCGAGCTCCGCGCCCAGGTGGAACATCTGGTCGCCTCGCACCATGGCACCCGCGAGTACGGTTCACCAGTGGAGCCCAAGTCGATTGAAGCATTCATCCTGGCATCGGTCGACGAGCTGGACGCGAAGATCAACCAGGTCCGCCGCGCAATTAACGAGGATCCGTCCTCTGACGAATTCACGTCGTGGAGTAAGCGACTCGGCAGGGTTCTATACAAGGGCAACGGCTGACCTCTACATTGACGATCGTCAATTGACTGATTGCCGATTGTTGGGCGGTTGACGATCGCCAGATTGTCAATTCGAATCACGAAGTCACAAAATCACCAGTCGCGAAACAGTCGCTAATTCGGTCGATTGGCAATCGGCAATGTACGGCGCTACCCTATTTTCGTCCGACGATGTAGGTACCGGCGAGCACAAGGAATGCGGCGAGCGCGATCCGCGTTGAGAGCGGCTCACCGAGAAGCGCTGTCCCTAGCGCCACAGCGATAATCGGATTGATGTACGCGTAGAGCGACACGGTAGACAGCGGCAGATGCTGAATCGCGTAGATGTACGCGGAGTAGGCGACGAGCGATCCGGCAATTGCGAGGTACGCCATGGCCGCCAGCGTCCGCGGCGTGAACGTCAAT
>JANOZI010000694.1:0-2376 GCA_031429375.1 Acidobacteriota bacterium
AGTGGGGCTTCTCGCACGAGGCGCCGAACCTCGGCGTGCTGGGCGCATCGGTGATGGGCACCAGCGGCGCGCGGAACCCCACGCTCACGGTGCAAGCGCTCGCCTGGAGAACTGCGGAACACCTCGTCAAGAACTGGAAGAGACTTGCGAGCTAGCGCGCTGTCGATCGCAGATCGCAGATGAGATCGACTGTTATTTCGCCATTCGCTCGTAGATCGACACCAACGAGCCTTGGCCGATAATGTGACCTTTGATGGCCTCCATCAACTGATTTCGCGTCAGCCCGGGTTCGAGCGGCAGCTCGGCATCGAGCGCATACACGGTGAACGTGTAGTGATGCGGCTTGCCCGGCGGCGGCGCGGGCCCGCGATAAAGCGGGCGCTTGAAGCCTGACAGGCCCTGAATGGCGCCGGCAAGCTCCGGCGGCGTCGTCAGCGTCACCGCGTCGATCGGCAATTCAGCCGGCAGCCCTTTCGCCGTTCCGGGAATCTTGTAGACCAACCAGTGCACGAACGTCTGGCCGCCAAAGACGACGTCCGGATCGTCGAACACGAGCGCGAACTGTTTCGTGGCGGCCGGCGCACCGCTCCAGGCCAGCGCGGGCGACACGTTCCTGCCGTCAGCGGTGTGATCTTTTGGAATCGTCTCGTTCGCTTTTAAGGTCGTGCTGGTCACCGTGATGGCGGCCGGCGTCTGCGCCGAAACCGATGCCGCACACAGCGCGGCAATGGCGAGCGCACACAATCCGTGTCGAATTATCATCAATTGCTCCAGGCGGCCTTGAGTTATGGCCGTCTCAATTATACAGTTGCGCGCATGATCCGAATTTCCGGCCGCTGGTCCGCGGGCGCTGCCGCCCTGGTGTTGATGGTAGGTCTCGCGACCGTTGGCACGCGCGGCCAGACCGGGGTCCCCGCCGCGCGGACTTTGCGCGGTGGGGTGGAGGCCGCGAAGAAGGCCGGGGAATGGGCGACCTACGGCGGCGATCTCGCGAGCACGCGGTACTCGGCGCTCGATCAGATCAACGCCGACAACTTCAACAAGCTCCAACTGGCGTTCCGCTTCAAGACCGAGAACCTCGGTCCGCGCCCGGAGTTTCTCTACCAGGGCACGCCGTTGATGGCGAATGGCGTCTTGTACGTCACCGGCGGCACGCGCCGGGCCGCCGTGGCGATCGATGCGACGACGGGCGAGACGTTGTGGATGCACAGCCTCAACGAAGGCAAGCGCGGTGAAGCGGCGCCGCGCCAGCTGTCAGGCCGCGGCCTCTCGTACTGGACGGACGGCAAGGAAGAACGCATCGTTTACGTGACGCCCGGCTACCAGATGGTCGCGCTCAACGCCAGGACCGGCGCGCGCATCCCGACCTTCGGCACCGACGGCATCGTCGACCTCAAACAGAACCTCGATCAAGAAGGGTTGGACCTGACCACCGCGGAGATCGGCCTGCACGCCGCGCCGATCATCGCGAAAGACATCATCGTGATCGGCGCCGCCCACCGCGAAGGCGGCGCGCCACGCAGCAAGACCAACGTCAAGGGCTACGTCCGCGGCTTCGACGTCCGCACCGGCAAGCGCGTGTGGGTGTTCCACACCATCCCGATGAAGGGCGAAGCCGGCTACGAGACGTGGGATCCGGATGCGCAGGTCTACACCGGCAACACCGGCGTGTGGGCGCAGATGAGCGCCGACGAAGAGCTCGGCATCGTCTACATGCCCGTGGAACTGCCGACCGGCGACTATTTCGGCGGGCATCGCCACGGCAAAGACAATTCGCGTGATTCATCGCTCTACTCCGAGAGCCTGGTTGCGGTCGACATCAAGACCGGCCAGCGCAAGTGGCATTACCAGCTGGTGCACCACGGCATCTGGGATCACGACATCCCGTGCGCGCCGATCCTGATGGACCTCGTGGTGGACGGCAAGCCGGTGAAGGCGGTGGCACAACCCACCAAGCAAAACTGGCTCTATGTGTTCGATCGCATCACCGGCAAGCCGGTGTGGCCGATCGAAGAGCGCCCGGTCGAGAAGGGTGATGTCCCCGGCGAGTGGTATTCGCCGACGCAGCCGTTTGTGACCAAACCTCCCGCGTTCGAGCGGCAGGGCGTCACGCTCGACGATCTGATTGACTACACACCCGAGCTGAGAGCCGAGGCGGTGAAGGTTGTGTCGCAATACAAGCTCGGGCCGATCTTCACACCGCCTGTAGTCGCCAAATGGGAAGGCCCGCGCGGCACGCTGATGATGCCGGACGTGACGGGCGGTGCCAACTGGCAGGGCGGGTCGTTCGATCCCGAAACGAAGATGTTCTACATCTTCACCAACGTGACGATCACGTCGCTGGGCCTTGTCTCTCCGGAAGCCGGGCGGTCCGAC
>JANOZI010000695.1:0-1565 GCA_031429375.1 Acidobacteriota bacterium
AGTACAGGCGCCGTGACGGATTTGTAGAGGCGGCTCTCAAGACCTGCCTCTACGCCATATCCAATATTTTGTAGTGCCAAATGGCGTTCTGGCCTTGCAAAGGCAAAGCGGGGTGTCCTACACTCCGGCATCTTTGTCACATAGGCGCCCAAACAGCTCATTGGTTGGAAGTGGCTTGACCCCTTGCGGCAGCGTTGTGTCCGACTTGTCACGTGTGGTGACGGCCGGACTCTTTCGATTTGGAGGAATGCGAGTATGAGGAATACCCTTTCGCGGTTGTGTCTGCTGGCACTGCTGATTGGTCCATTGGTCTCCAGTACCGCGTTCGCCCCGACGTTTACGGGCGGCCTCCGTGGCGCCGTGACTGACTCTGGCGGCGTCGTGCCAGGCGTCACCGTGACGCTGGTAAATGAAGCGACCGCCATCTCCCGGGAAGCGGTCTCGAATGAGCAGGGCCAGTACAACTTTTCGGTCGTGCAGCCCGGCACTTACACCGTGAAGGCGAATCTCACCGGCTTCAAGTCCTACGAGAACAAGGGCGTCCGCGTCGGGACGCAGCAGTTCATCACCCTCGACATCATGCTCGAGGTGGGCTCCCTGCAGGAGACGATCACGGTGACCGCCGCGTCGCCGCTCATCGAGACCTCAAACGCCTCGACGGGCGGCGTCCTGGATCGCGAAGTGCTCGCGGTGTTGCCCGCCCCCGGTCGCAACGCGTTCCTGATCGGGGTGACCGTCCCGACCGTCTCACCGATCGGTGATCCGCAGTTCAACCGGCAGCAGGATCAGACGAACGCCTCGCGCGTCTCGATGGGCGGCGGCGGAGTCCGGGCCAATAACTATCTGCTCGACGGCGTGCCCATCACCGAGCTGCGCGGCCGCGCCGTGCTGAACCCGACCATCGAAGCGCTCGAGGAAGTCAAGGTCCAGGTTCACACCTACGACGCCGAGATGGGCCGCACCGGCGGCGGCGTGTTCAACGTGACTGCCCGGTCCGGGACCAACCAGTTCCACGGTTCCGCGTTCTACCAGACCCGTCCCGTCTGGGGCGTGGACGAAAACTTCTTCGTCAAAAAACAGGGCGTGACAAAAGAGCAGAGCGGACTGGCCGACACTTATTACAAGCTGTATGGCGGCGGTTTCGGTGGGCCGATCTGGAAGAACCGGACGTTCTTCTGGACTGCCACCGAGGGCTATCGATCCAACACGACCAGGAACGAGCAGCAGGTCTGGCCGAGCCTGAAACAGCGTGTCGGTGACTTCTCGACCTCGACGGTCGGCGGCGTGCCGGTGGCCATCTACAATCCGTATTGCCGCGGCGGGATTATCAGCGCCAAATGTCCCGCGACCGGGACCGGATCGGTCGCGACCGGCGGCTTGTTCACGGGCGCCGTTATTCCACGGACCCATCCTGCCGCAAACCCCGCGGGCTTCGCCTTGCTGGGCGCGTGGCCGACGGAAACCATCGCCGGGGCGATCGCCTCCAACGAGAACAACCAGCCCAACGCCATCGCGACGGGGCCCATCGTCGACGCCGCGGACATGTTCACGATCAAGGCCGAGCA
>JANOZI010000696.1:0-3189 GCA_031429375.1 Acidobacteriota bacterium
ACCTGCCGGGCGGCGTCGGTCCGTTCCCGTTCGAGTACGATCCGGCGAGCCCGCGTTTCACGCTGCCGGCACAGGTCTTCGGCCCGTCGCTCGACTTCGGCTGGCCGAAGGCGTACCAGATGAACCTCACGGGGGAGAAACAGCTGTTCCGCGACATCAGCGTGACGGCCTCGTACGTGGGCGCGCTCGGCCGCAATCTGCCTGCGAGCATCGACCGCAACTACCCGGTCTATGGCCCGGGCGCGACTGCGGCGAACGTCAACTCGCGGCGGCCGATCCAGCCCGGGACCCTCGGCGCGGTGCGCGTCCTCGAATCGATCTTCAACAGCGATTATCACGCCCTGCAGATGAGCGCCGAGCGGCGCGGGCGGCGCTTCTCGGGGAAGGCGTACTACACGTTCGGCAAGGCCGAAGAAGACCTCGACTACCAGGGCGGCGGGTTGCCGGCGGTGCAGAACTCGAACCGCATCGACCTGGAGCGCGGACGCACGTCAGCGGATCGCCGTCACAGCTTCACGATGTCCGGTGTCTTCGTGATGGACTATTTCAGCAATTCGGCCCCGGTCGTGAAGGCCCTGCTGAACGACTGGACGGTGTCGACCATCATCACGCTGCAAAGCGGCACGCCGCTCACGATCGGCTCCGGCCTGGACCGCAACTTCGACGGGCTGACGAACGATCGCGCCGACATCAACGGCGATCCCAGGCTCGATAGCGGCCGTCCCCGGGAAGAGCTGATCGAGCTCTGGTTCAATACCGCAGTGTTCTCGCAGCCCGCGATCGGTCTCGACGGCAGCTCCAGCCGCAGCATCGTCGACGGCCCAGGCATCAAGAACGTCGACCTCGGCGTGTTCCGCGACATCCGCCTGGTCGGTCAGACGCGGCTGCAGTTTCGCCTCGAGGCGACCAACGTCTTCAACTTCGTCAACCTGGTGAATCCGGGGACGAACCTGAACGCGCCGGCGACCTTTGGGAAGATTCGAGCCGCTCGCGATATGCGGCGAATCCAGTTGGGAGCTCGCGTATCTTTCTAGGTGCGTACAGTGCGTACGGTTCCAAGGGTGCGTACAGTGCTTTGGTGCCTAAACTGCCAAGGGTGCAACGCACTCCAGGAACACAAGCACAAGGGAGCCGCACACACATGCTTCGACGCGTTGTAGCCATCGTCGTCGCCGCGGGCCTTCTTCTCACCGCCGGCATCCACGCCACGCAGCGTTCTCAGGCCGGAGGACGCGCCACGCCGTCTGCGTCGCTGGATGAGAAGCTGTCCGCGGCGGTCACTCGCGGCGACGTGCCAGGGCTGGTCGTCATTGCCGCCACGCGCGACCGCATTCTCTACCAGGGGGTATTTGGAAAGGCGGAGGTCGGACGCGAGCGTCCAATGACCGCGGATGCGATCTTCCGAATTGCCTCGATGACCAAAGCCGTCACCTCAATCGCCGCGATGCAGCTGTACGAACAGGGGCGCTTCGCCCTCGACGATCTGGCCGAGAAGTACCTGCCTGAGCTGGCAAACCTGATGGTCTTCGAATCGTTCGACCACGCCAGTGGCGGATACAAAGTGCGGCCGGCGGCGAAGAAGGTCACGATTCGGCATCTCCTCACCCACACGTCCGGGCTGGGCTATGGTTTCACCAGTCCGATCGCGCGCGACTTCAAGCCGCGCGATGGCGACAACTATGAGGCAGGTCCGCTGCTATTCGAACCCGGGACACAGTGGATCTATGGGACGAGCGTCGATTGGGTCGGGCGACTCGTTGAGAGACTTTCCGGCAAGAATCTGGAGGAGTATTTCCGCGAGCGCATCTTCACACCACTTGGGATGTCCGACACCTTCTACAACGTGCCGGACACGAAGCAGGCGCGTCTCGTGACGGTCCACCGGCGTCAGGATGGCCGTGCCGATGCGCTGCTCACCGAGCAGCCCAATCAGCCGCAGCGTCCCGCGACGACCTTCAACGGCGGTGGTGGGCTCTCGTCGACGGCGAGCGACTACATCCGTTTCGCGCGGATGATCCTGAGCGGCGGTACGCTCGATGGCGCGCGGATTCTCTCTGCCAACACGGTCGCGCTGATGACCAAGAATCAAATCGGTGAAGTGGGCGTTCGGGCGGTGAAGACCGCACAGCCGGACCTAAGCATGGACTTCACGTTCATCAACGACGAGAAGGACAAGTTCGGACTCGGATTTCTGCTCACGACCAGTCATGTGGCTGGCAAGCGGTCGGCTGGCAGCCTGAGCTGGGGCGGTATCTACAACACCTACTTCTGGATCGATCCGGCACGCGGCATCGCGGGCGTCGTCATGATGCAGTTCCTTCCCTTTGCCGACACCAAAGCGCTCGCGATCTGCGACACTTTCGAGCGCGGCGTGTATCAACTCGCCGATGCTTCGCTTAAACCAGGCCCGTAGCGTCGAGCGCAATCCGAAACGGTGGTGCGATCGGACTCCGCCGAGCGGAGCCAATTGACGCACCACAAGAGCCGGAAATAGACTGCGGCGTGAATCTACGCACCGAGCCTTGGCACCCTTGGCACCTTAGGCACCTTAGGCACCTTTGTCACCCAGAGCACAGTACGCACTCTAGGAACTGTACGCACCGTACGCACGCTATCTTTGAACCCGGCCGGAAGCATCGCCGGCCGCAAGCCGGTCGACTTCCTCGACGCTGACGCGGTTGAAGTCGCCGGGGATGCTCTGCTTCAGCGCGCTGGCGGCGACGGCAAAGCGCAGGCTGTCGGAAGGTGACCGGCCGGTGACGAGTCCGTAGATGAGGCCGCCGGCAAAGCTGTCGCCGCCGCCGATGCGATCGACGAGACGCACGTCGTAGCGCTGGCTGCGGTGAAACTCATTCGTTGCGCTGTCCCACAACACCGCGCTCCACCCGTTGTCGCTCGCCGATACGCTCTCGCGCAGCGTGATTGCCACCATCGATGGGCCCAATTCCCGCGTGATCTGTTCGGCGACCTTTCGGTAGGCATCGATGTCGAGATGTCCGCCGATGACGTCCGCCCCTTCGACACTCAGGCCGAGCACGGCCTGGATGTCTTCTTCGTTGGCGATCACCAGGTCAACATGCTTCATCAACGGCCGCATCACTTTTTGTGCCTCGGCCTCGGTCCAGAGCTTCTTGCGGAAATTCAAGTCGACGCTGACGCGCGCGCCGGCCTTGCGCGCCGCGGCCAGCG